>JALZDD010000580.1 GCA_030862715.1 Actinomycetota bacterium
GATGGAGCTCGAGGGCACCGGCGTCCGGGCCTCGATCGTGCGACCCGGTCCCACGCACTCCGACATCGGCAACGAGTGGCCCGCCGAGCTCGGCGGGTTCGTGCTGGAGCAGTGGGTCAGGTGGGGCCTCGCGCGCCACCCGCACTTCCTCAAGGCCCAGGCTCTGGCCGACGCGATCACGTCGGTCGTGACCGCCAAGCGCGGCGTCCACATCAGCACCATCGACGTCAACCCCGAAGCCCCTGTGCAGGAGGCACGATGACGATCCCCACCGTCTCCACCGTCCTGGACGACCAGGACCCGAGCGTCCCCGAGATCATCCGCGGCACCGGACATCTGCCCGAGATGCGGGTCGACCCGATCTCGCTGTTCACCCGCGTCCGCGAGGAGTGCGGCGACCTCGGGCGCTTCCGGCTCGCTGACAAGGACGTCGTCCTGGTCACGGGGGCCGAGGCCAACGAGGCGTTCTTCCGGGCGCCCGACGACGTGCTCGACCAGGCGGCTGCGTACCCGTTCATGACGCCGATCTTCGGCAAGGGCGTCGTCTTCGACGCCTCTCCGGAGGAGCGGCAGCAGATGCTGAAGAACCAGGCGCTGCGCGGCGACATGATGCGCGGGCACGCGCAGACGATCGAGGCCGAGATCCGCCGGATGATCGCGGGCTGGGGCGAGGAGGGAGAGATCGACCTGCTCGACTTCTTCGCCGAGCTGACCATCTACACGACCTCGGCGTGCCTGGTCGGGAAGCCGTTCCGCGAGGAACTCGACTCCTCGTTCGCGCAGCACTATCACGAGCTGGAGCACGGCACCGACGCGATCGCGTACGTCGACGCCTACGCCGACATCGAGAGCTTCCGGATGCGCGATGCCGCCCGGGAGAAGCTGGTCGCGCTGGTCCAGGCGATCATCGACAAGCGGGTCGCCAGGGCCAAGGAAAATGGGGGCAAGGTGCCGCGTGAGGAGCGCGACCTGCTCGACGTCCTCATCTCGATCGAGATGGACACCGACACCATCACCGGCGTCTTCATCTCGATGATGTTCGCCGGCCACCACACCTCCTCCGGCACCGCGTCGTGGGCGATGATCGAGCTGCTGCGGAACCCGTCGGTGATGGCCGACGTCGTCGGCGAGCTCGACGACCTCTACGCGGACGGCAGCGAGGTCTCCTTCCAGGCGCTGCGCTCGATCCCGGTGCTCGAGGCGGCGCTCAAGGAGACGCTGCGGCTGCACCCGCCGCTGATCATCCTGATGCGGCTGGTGCGCGAGGACTTCGAGCTGCTCGGCGAGACCATCCCGGCCGGCACCCTGCTCGCCGCCTCGCCACGAGTCTCCAACCGGATCGAGGCCGACTTCCCTAGGCATGCGTCCTTCGACCCGAGCCGCTACATCGACCCGCGCCAGGAGGACATGCAGAACCGATGGACCTGGATCCCGTTCGGCGCCGGCAAGCACCGCTGCGTCGGCAACGCGTTCGCGATGATGCAGATGAAGGCCATCTTCTCGGTCATTCTGCGCGACTACTCGTTCGAGGCGGCGCAGCCGCTGGAGTCGTACGCCGACGACAACACCCGGATGGTGATCCAGCTCCAGCAGCCCTGCCGGGTCCGCTACCGGCGGCGGTCGTCATGAGACTCACTGCCGACCTGGGGCTCTGCCAGGGGCACCAGGAGTGCCTCGCCGAGGCCCCGGAGCTCTTCGCCTTCGACGACGACAGCTATCAGGTCGTCGTACGCATCACCGAACCGTCCGAGGAGCAGCTTCCGGCCGCGCGCGCGGCCGTGAAGTACTGCCCCGCTTTCGCACTATCCCTGGAGGATCGATGAATCGCGCCGAGATCGAGAGGTTCTGGGCCCACTGGCTCGACCTCAACCGGAAGGCGGAGGCCGACGGCAACTGGTCTCCGCTGGCCGACGTGTACGCCGAGGACGCGACGTACGGCTGGATGTACACACCCGACGAGCACTTCATGGCCGTGGGCCGCGAGCAGATCCGGGAGTGGGCGCTCGGCACCGAGATGGCCGGGCTCGAGGGATGGCACTACGACTACCAGGCGACGGTCATCGACGACGTCAACGCCATGGTGATCGGCTTCTGGCGGCAGCGGGCCGGGATCATCGACGACGCGACCGGAGAGGAGTACGAGATCCTCGGGATCGGCGGCTCCTGGTTCGGGGTCGCGCCACGGCCCGACGGCGACGGGCTGGAGTTCGCCTGGCAGCGGGATTGGTTCGACCTCGGGTCGACCGCGACCACCTTCCTCGACATCGTCAAGGCCAAGAAGGCCACCGCCGGGCTGCTGGAGCGGATGTCGCTGAACGGCATCGAGCAGCCCGGCCACTACCGCCTCGCCGACCTGCCCTCGACCGTCTGGCCCCCGCCGGTGGCGGCCGGGAACTTCGTGACCCAGAGCAAACCGTCTCTGGCTTCGCTTCGACAGGAGCCCGTGTGACGACCCGAACCCCCACCAACCCGCCCGCCCAGCAGCTCGTCGACGGCAAGCTCGGCGCGGCCAGCTCCGGCGAGACGTACGCCATCCTCAACCCGGCCACCGGGCAGGAGATCGGGCGCGCGCCCGACTCGACGGCCCAGGACATGGACGCCGCCGTTGCCGCCGCGCGCAAGGCCTTCGACGAGACCGACTGGTCGACCGACGTGGCGCTGCGGATCCGGTGTCTGCGCCAGCTCCACCAGGCGATCCTCGACAACGCCGAGGCGCTGCGCGAGCTGACGACCGCCGAGGTCGGCGCGCCCGCGTTCCTGGTCGCCGGGCCGCAGTTCGACACCCCGGTCGAGACGTTGA
>JALZDD010000583.1 GCA_030862715.1 Actinomycetota bacterium
TCCCGGAGCCGATCAAGTCCAACTTCCGTGAGGGCCTGACGGTGCTGGAGTACTTCATCGCCACGCACGGTGCGCGTAAGGGTCTCGCCGACACCGCACTGCGGACCGCCGACTCGGGTTACCTGACCCGTCGTCTGGTGGACGTGTCCCAGGACGTGATCATCCGCGAGGACGACTGCGGCACCGAGCGCGGCCTGCCCAAGCGGATCGGCGAGCGTCGCGAGGACGGGACGGTGGTCAAGGCGGAGAACGCCGAGACCGCGGCGTACGCCCGCACCTCGGCCGTCGACATCTCGCACCCGGAGACGGGCGAGGTGCTGGCGTCCGCGGGCGACGACCTCGGCGACGTCAAGATCGGCGAGCTCATCGAGGCCGGCATCGAGGAGGTCGTGGTCCGCTCCGTGCTGACCTGCGACGCCCGCACCGGTACCTGCGCCAAGTGCTACGGCCGTTCGCTGGCCACCGGCAAGCTGGTCGACATCGGCGAGGCCGTCGGCATCATCGCGGCCCAGTCGATCGGTGAGCCCGGCACGCAGCTGACGATGCGTACCTTCCACACCGGTGGTGTGGCCTCGGCCGACGACATCACGCAGGGTCTGCCCCGCGTGGTCGAGCTGTTCGAGGCGCGGTCGCCCAAGGGTCGTTCGCCGATCTCCGAGGCCGCCGGCCGGATCGAGATCGAGGAGACCGACAAGGCCCGCAAGGTCCTGGTCACCCCGGACGACGGTTCCGAGGTCCAGGAGTACGCGGTGTCGAAGCGGGCCCGCCTGCTCGTCGCCGACGGCGACCACATCGAGGTCGGCGACCAGCTGACGGTCGGCACGCCCGACCCGCAGGACGTCCTGCGCATCCTCGGTGTCCGGAAGGCCCAGGAGCACCTGGTCGACGAGGTCCAGGCTGTCTACCGCAGCCAGGGCGTGGCGATCCACGACAAGCACATCGAGATCATCGTGCGGCAGATGCTGCGCCGGATCACGGTGCTCGAGTCCGGTGACACCAACCTGCTGCCGTCCGACCTGGCCGACCGCATCGACTTCGAGTCGGAGAACCGGCGCGTGGTCTCCGAGGGCGGCAAGCCGGCCTCGGGTCGTCCGGAGCTGATGGGCATCACCAAGGCCTCGCTGGCCACCGAGTCCTGGCTGTCGGCGGCCTCCTTCCAGGAGACCACCCGCGTCCTCACCGACGCTGCCATCAACGGCCGCTCGGACTCGCTGCGCGGTCTGAAGGAGAACGTCATCATCGGTAAGCTCATCCCGGCCGGCACCGGCCTGGAGCGCTACCGGAACATCAAGGTCGAGCCGACCGATGAGGCTCGGGCCGCGGCGTACTCCGTGACCGGTTACGACAACTACGACTACGAGTTCGGCAACACCGGCGGCCAGGCCGTCGCGCTGGACGACTTCGACTTTGGTTCGTACCAGAGCTGAAGCGCGTAGCGCTGAAGGTCTGGTGTAAGAACCAGATCTAGTAAGACAAGGCCCCGCCAGGCTTGCCTGGCGGGGCCTTGTCGCATCGAGATCCAGTACGTCACGGGATCAGCAGCCAGCGACCATCGGAGCCCGGCGCCGCCAGCGCCTCCTGGTAGGCCTCGGCGGCCTTGCTCAGCGGACGGGTCGCGGCGATACGGGTCGGCACCGAGCCGTCGGCCGCGAACCGGAGTAGATCGGCGAGCACTGCCCCGTCGGGATGGTTCAGCGCGGTCGAGACCGCGATGCCGCGCTCGGGCGCCGGCGCCCGGCCCGGCTTGACGCTGACGTAGCGGCCGCCGTCGCGTACGCCCGCCAGGGCCGGCTCGTTGAGCGCCGCCAGATCGAGAACGGCATTGTGCGCGTGCGGCTCGATCTCGGTGACGGCGCGGTCGGCGCCGGTGGCGAGGTGCTCGGTGCCGGGGCGTACCAGGGCGTCGACCGTCCAACCGTCGGCTTTCGCCAGGGCCAAAGCCCACAGGCCGACGCCGCCGGCGGCACCGGTGATGAGGAGGCTGCCACGTTCGGGGCCGAGCAGGTCGAGCGCCTGGCGGGCGGTGAGCGCGTTGAGCGGAGCCGTGGCCGCCGCCTCGAGGGTGAGGCCGTCGGGTACGGCCGCAGCGTCGGCGGCGGCGAGCACGATCTCGGTCGCGTGGGCCCGTGCTCCCGCGGCTGGGTTGCCGTGGAGGCCGGCGACCCGGTCGCCGACGGCGAATCCGGAGACCGCCTCGCCGACCTCGGTGACCACACCACTGAAGTCGAAGCCGAGGCCGATCACATCGGGGAGGCCGATGGCTGCGTGGTCGCTGGCGACGAAGGCGTCGAAGAGGGTGAAGCCGGCGGCGGCCACCTCGACCCGGATCTCGTCGGCCCCGACCTGCTGGGCCGGGAGCTCCTCGAGGCGCGGGGTCGGGTCGCCGGCGCGGGAGATGAGTGCGTACATGGTGTTCGTCCTTTGTTGTGGTCGACTGGTTGCACGTACTACTTTCGGTGCCCTACTCTCCTTTGGGAAGAAGGCACTTTGAAGTGGCGTACGCACCTGGAGGTCTGCCATGGGGACGACGACGGCCGAGCGGCCGAGCGGATTCGACGCATTCTCGGCACTGTGTCCGAGCCGGCGGCTGCTGGACACGATCGGTGACAAGTGGGTGAGCCTGGCGATCGTGGCGATCGGTCTGCGTGGGCCGCTGCGGTATTCGGAGCTGGCCTCGCAGATCGAGGGAGTGAGCCAGAAGATGCTGACCCAGTCGCTGCGGAGGATGGAGCGCGACGGCCTGCTGACCCGCACGGTGACCCCGTCGGTGCCGATGCGGACCGACTACGAGCTCACCCCGCTCGGGCAGACGCTGCTGCCGGTCATCGGCCACCTCAAGGCCTGGGCCGAGGAGCACATGGCGGAGGTGGACGCCGCTCGCACGGCGTACGACAGCAGGGCCTGAGATTTTCTCGAGATTCGACGCAACGAAGCGGGCGGGCCGCGCGTCTCAGGGGTGGGACGATGAGTCAACTGGCTGGGTTATCTGACTGACATCTGCTACTCGAGGAGCGGAGATGTGGCACCTACGACTGATGGTGGTCGGAGTCGGGATCCTCGGCGTGCTCGCGGCGGGAGGTTGTGGGTCGACAAAGGACGGGGCGGTCGACTCGTCACCATCTGCCTCCGGGACCGCGGATCCCACCCAGTCAAGCAGCGCACCATCGTCCCCGACCCAGTCCTCACCGGCGGCCACGGGGGGTTCGCCGGTGAGGACTG
>JALZDD010000588.1 GCA_030862715.1 Actinomycetota bacterium
CACGTGTCCCTGAAACTTTGCCTGCTGTTCTTCAGAAGCGGTGGCCGGTGAGCTTCTCGTACGCCTCGACGTACTTCGCCCGCGTGCGCGCGACGATCTCCTCGGGCAGCTCCGGCGGCGGACCACCGGCGGCGCGGTCCCAGCCGGACTCGGGCGAGAGCAGCCAGCGCCGGATCACGTCCTTGTCGAAGCTGGGGATCGCGGCGCCGGGATGCCACTGGCTCGCGTCCCAGTAACGGGAGGAGTCCGGGGTGAGCACCTCGTCGGCGAGCACGATGGTGCGGATGCCCAGGTCGTCCTGGCGTACGCCGAACTCGAACTTCGTGTCGGCCAGGATGAGGCCGCAGCCGCGGGCGATCTCGTCGGCGCGCTGGTAGACCGCCAGAGTGAGCCGGCGCACCGCGGCGGCGTCGTCCTCGCCGATCAGCTTGGAGATGTATTCGTAGGTGACGTTCTCGTCGTGGTCGCCGAGCTCCGCCTTCGTGGCCGGGGTGAAGATCGGCGGGGTGAGCCGGGAGCCGTCGACCAGACCCGCCGGGAGCCGGATGCCGCAGACCTCGCCGGTGGCCTCGTACTCCCGCAGGCCCGAGCCGGTCAGGTAGCCGCGCGCGACGCACTCGACGGGCAGCATGTGGAGCTTCTGGGCGACCACCGCCCGACCTTCGACGGCTGCGGGCACATCGGTCGAGAGCACATGGGTCGGCACCAAGTCCTCGAACTGCTCGAACCACCACAGCGACAGCCGGGTGAGGATCTCGCCCTTGTCCGGGATGACCGTGTCGAAGACGTGGTCGAAGGCCGAGATGCGGTCGCTGGCGACCATCAAGAGCTGGCCGGCGTACGGACCTTCCTCCAGCTCGTAGAGGTCGCGCACCTTGCCGGAATGGAGGTGCTTCGCGCCCGGGATCGCCGGCGCCGGCGGGATGTTGAGTTCAGCCACGGGATCAGCCTAAGAGATGGGTGGCCGCGCGCTGTAACACGTCGTTCGTAGGACTACTCGCCCTATGCGAACCGCCGGTTGGATCCGACGAACAGCGTGTTACACCTCCGCCCGCTGTGGCATGGTTTCGAGCCATGGCCGAGACAGCTGATCAGATCTATGCCCGCGTCCAGGCCGGCGGTGACCTGCCCGCACCGAGCGTGACCGAGTGGGATGTCTTCCCGTGGGTCGTACGCGATGGGGAGATCGCCCCCAAGCCGCTCGCTCCCCCGGCTCCCGAGGAGCCCCGCAGCGGCGAGGACGGGGTGGACTGCAATCTGTGCGGCACCGACCTGCCGGGTGTGATCTGGCAGGACGAGAGCTGGCGGGTGAAGCACCTGGAGCAGTCCGGGCTGCCGCTGGTGCTGATCCTCGAGCCGCTCGAGCACTATGACCTGCCCGATCTCGACGAGCACCAGGCGGCCGAGTTCGGGGTCCTCACGGTGCGGCTCGTCAGGATCGTGGAGAGCCTGCCCAACATCGCCCGCTGCCACGCGATGCGGATCGGCGACGGTGCCGAGCACCTCCACATGTGGTTCCTGGCCCGCCCGAAGGACCTGCTCTCCGTACGCGGCAGCTTCTCGCCCGACTGGGACGACATCCTCCCGCCCGGCCCCGAGGAGATCTGGCGCGCCGACCTCGCCGAGGTCGCCCGCAAGCTCGCCACCCACGGCGGCGAGGCGCTGGTCTGATGGACCTGACCGACGAGGCAGACGTACGCCGCCTGCTGGACGTGATCGAGCAGGAGATCGTTCCGCTGACCCGTGCCGGCGTGGCCGCGGGCAACAAGATCTTCGGCGCCGCGATCGTGCGCCGCACGGACCTGTCGACGGTGGTCGCCGAGACCAACAACGAGACCGAGAACCCGCTGTGGCACGGGGAGATCCATGCCATCAAGCGCTTCTTCGAGCTGCCGGCCGAGGAACGGCCGGCGCCTGCCGACTGCCTGCTGCTGGCGACCCACGAGCCGTGCTCGCTGTGCCTGTCGGGGATCGCCTGGTCAGGGTTCCCCGAGTTCGCCTACCTCTTCAGCCACCAGGACTCGGCCGACTCCTTCGCGATCCCCTACGACCTGGCGATCCTCAAGGGCGTCTACGCCGTCCCGGACCCCGACCGCGACGAGGTCGCCCCGGGGCGCGACCTCTACAACCGCGCCAACGCCTACTTCGTCAGCACCGGGCTCGCCCCGCTCGCCGACCCCGAGCAGCTCGCCCGGATCACCCGGACCTACGACGAGCTCTCGGCGACGTACCAGGAGAGGAAGGGTGGCGGCGCGATCG
>JALZDD010000618.1 GCA_030862715.1 Actinomycetota bacterium
GCGTATGCCGTGAACCCCGGCATCCCCAGCACGCCCAGCGCGGTGGAGACCGGCGCGAGGGACGGGTCGAGGCGGCGGGTGTGCTTGGCCGGCGCGACGGAGAACGCCTGCCAGCCTCCGTACGCCAGCACCACGTCACCCACCTGCCGCGACGGATCCCGCGACTCCACCACCTCGGAGACCGTGGCGCCAGGCAGCACGTCACCGAGGGCGGTCGGCTCGGCGTACGACGGCGCATCGCTCATCCGACCGCGCATGTAGGGGTCGAGCGAGAGGAATTTCGTACGCAGCAGCACCTCGCCCTCGGCGGGCATCGGCACCTCGGAGGTGACGACCGAGAAGTCTTCGGCGGTCGGCTCGCCGACCGGGCGAGCGCGGAGCAGGATCTGGGTGTTCGTGTCGGTCATCCCGCAATCGTGCCTCACCGGCGGGCAGGCTTGCTTAATCACAACTAAAACTATTGACTTAGCCCATGAAGCACCCCGTCGACCTCCACCAGCACCTGTGGCCGCCCGGGCTGGTCGAGGAGCTGCGCCGCCGTCGGCAGCCTCCGTACCTCGACGGCTGGGTGCTCCACCTCGACGGCGAGCCGCCCTACTCGGTCGACCCGGGAGATCACGACCTCACCCGCCGCGCGGCGCAGGAGGACGGGCTCGTCCTGCTGTCGCTCTCCAGCCCGCTGGGGATCGAGTCGCTCGCCCCGGTCGAGGCGCACGGGCTGCTCGACGCCTGGCACGGCTTCGCCGACGATCTGCCCGCCGACTACGGGCTGTGGGCCGCGCCCGCGCTCGTCGAAACCGACCTCGATGGCCTCGCGAAGACCCTCGCGCACGACCGCGTCCACGGTCTCCAGGTGCCGGCGACCGCCCTGGCCACCCCGTCCGCGCTCGAGAGCCTGGCTCCGGTCCTGGCCACGGCTCAGCAGGCCGACCTGCCCGTCCTCGTGCACCCGGGACCCGCCGACCCAGGCCCAGCGAGAGTGCCCGGATGGTGGCCTGCCCTCACCTCGTACGTCGCCCAGCAGAGCGCCGCCTGGCACTCCTGGCACGTCGCGGGCCGGTCGCTGCTGCCAACGCTGCGGATCGCGTTCGTAGGCCTGGCCGGACTCGCGCCGCTCCACCACGAGCGCCTCGCCCAGCGCGGCGGGTACCTCGGCGCGATCGACCGGCGCGTCTTCTACGAGACCTCGTCGTACGGCACCCAGGCGATCGACGCGATGTCGCGCGTGGTCGGCGTGGACCCGCTGGTGAACGGCTCGGACCGGCCCTACGCCGAAGCGACCGATCCCGGCCTCGGCGAGGCCCTGAGCCAGGCGATCTTCGTTGCCAACCCACACCATCTGCTCACCGGAGGAGACCGATGACCGTCACCGAACCGACCGTGACTGAGCCGACCATGGAGGCCGTTCTGGGCACCGCGAAGCTGCCCGAGCTGCCGGGACGTACGCTCACTCCCGGCGAGCTGCGCGCCTGGGTCGACGAGCTGGCCGCGCACCCCGAGCGGTGGGAGCAGCTGGTGCGCCACGACACCGGCGGGCGTCACTACGTCTCGCTCTACCGGGACAAGGACATCGACGTCTGGCTGCTGTGCTGGAACACCGTCGACGACACCGGCTGGCACGACCACGACATCTCCTCCGGCGCGGTCGCGGTGACCCACGGAGCGGTCCTCGAGCTGCAGCCGAGGTTTGGCGGCGAGCCGGTGCAACGCGAGGTCGGCGCGGGCCGCAGCTTCGGCTTCGGTCCCGACCACATCCACCGGATGAGCGGCGCGGTCGACGGCTCGGTCTCGATCCACGCCTACTCGCCGCCGCTGTGGCGGATGGGGCAGTACGCGATCAGCGACGACGGCGTGATGCGCCGCGTCTCGGTCTCCTACGCCGACGAGCTGCGGCCGCTGGACGACTGAACGATTTCCGCCGCGGCGGACAGCTCCGGGCCGAACACATGGTCCGGCGCGACGTGCTCCCAGGAACAACGCTCGAGCAGATCGGTCGCGGGCACCGCGAGGACGCGGTCGGGCGCGAGTCGCAGCGCCCGCACGGCCGCCACGAGCTCGCAGGCCAGCAGCGCCGGAACCAGGTCGCCGAGGTCTGCACAGAGCCGGGCCGACCAGGTGGAGTGGCTGGCGTGCTCCTCCAGGCCGAGCGAGACGACCGTACGTCCG
>JALZDD010000620.1 GCA_030862715.1 Actinomycetota bacterium
CCCTTGACCGGCAGACCGTCCTGGATGAACAGGGCCGGGATGTGCTGGCCCTTCATCCCCGGAGGAACCGCCGCGGCGAGCTCGTGCTCCCGGATCATGGTGCGCACCTTCCCCACGGTCACTCCGAGCAGCGACGCGGCCGTGGCCCAGTCGATCCACTCTTCAACCAGGACACCCAGATCCTGCTCCGCCAACCGCAATTCGCTCATGCCGCCACCTCCGTAGCGCACGCGCCAGGATACGGACGTGGCGGCCTGAGGCCCATGGTCACTCGCTGACGCTCGCTCATAACAATCACATTACCGGCCCGGGTAGCCGTGCCGGAAAGTCGTGAGTGGGACCCGCTGGTCCGTACCATTGCCCGGTCCGGAATACTTCTCCGACCGGAGACAGGAGGATCGCGTGGCTAGTGAGGCGGACCCCCGTGACAACGTCATCGGGCGCCACGGCGGAAGCTCGGCTACCGCATCCGAACCCCTTCTGGGCAAAGTCTTGGGGATGCGTTACCGGATCGTCGAGAAGGTCGCGAAGGGCGGCATGGCGACGGTCTACGTCGCCCACGACATGCGGCTGGACCGCATCGTCGCCGTCAAGGTCATGCACCAGGACCTCGACGAGGAGGGCAACTTCGCCGAGCGGTTCGTACGCGAGGGCAGGTCGGCCGCGAAGCTCTCCCACCCCAACGTGGTCGCCGTCTACGACCAGGACGAGGACGACGGCGTCGCCTTCCTCGCGATGGAGTACATCGAGGGCCACACCCTGCGCGACACCATCGCCTCGCAGGCTCCGCTGGGCGCGGCGAAGGCGCTGGCCTACATCGAGCCGATCCTGAGCGCGATGACCGCCGCGCACGCGATCGGCATCGTGCACCGCGACATCAAGCCCGAGAACGTCCTCATCACCACCGGTGCCGCCTCGATCTCGCAGCGGGTCAAGGTCGCCGACTTCGGCCTGGCCCGGGTGATGAACAACAACTCCAACGACGCCACCACCGGCAACCTGGTCGGCACCGTCTCCTATCTCGCGCCCGAGCTGGTCACCGAGTCGAGGTCCGGGCCGCGCTCCGATGTCTACGCCGCAGGCGTCGTCCTCTACGAGCTGCTCACCGGCCGCAAGCCGCACAGCGGCCCCTCGCCGGTCGAGGTCGCCTACAAGCACGTCCACGAGGACGTCCCGCCGCCCTCCAAGGCCGCCCCCGGCATCCCCCGCTACGTCGATGCCCTGGTCGCCCGGGCGACTGCCCGTGATCCCGAGCTGCGCCCGGCCGACGCCGGTGTGCTGCTGCGCATGGTCAACCGCGTGATGGCCACCCTGTCCGCGGGCATCTTCGACGACCCGGACCTCACTGCCGACCTGGCGCTCCCCCGGCCCGGCGCACCCGAGAACAGCGCCCGGGCCGCCGGCGGCAGCGAGTCCCCGGCACGGGCGCACGACGAGTCCGGCGCCGAGTCGACCGCCGTCCTGCCCGCGCTCGGCCTGGGACCCTCCGGCCCGACCGGACCGTCCGGTCCTCCGCCGGGCCGTCCCCCGGGTCCACAGGGACCGCCTCCGGGCGTCGGCCTTCCTTCAGGCGCACGGCTCTCGCTGAGCGAGCCCGAGGAGAACGTACGCATCGCCCCGACCCCCGCGCAGCCGAAGCAGCGCTGGAGCATGCCGGCGACCTGGAAGGGCCCGATCGCGATCGGCGCCGCCGTGGTGGCCGTCGCGCTGGTGGCGACCGGACTGTGGTGGTTCGTCGACGGCCGCTACGAGCGGGTGCCCTCGGTGGCCGGCCTGAGCAAGGCCGCGGCCACCACGCAGCTGCAGGACGCCGGCTTCGAGGTCTCGGCCAACACCGAGTTCTCCGACACCGTCGACAAGGGCGTGGTGATCGACTCCGACCCCGGCCGCGGCCACAAGGCGCTGCCCGGTTCCACGGTGGAGATCAGCGTGAGCAGGGGCATCGAGGAATACTCGGTGCCCAAGGTCAAGGGCATGATCGCCGACGACGCCCAGGACGAGATCCGCGACCTCGGCCTCGGTATCGGCGACCCGATCGAGAGGTTCAACGACAACGTCCCCGAGGGCCACGTCATCAACTCCCAGCCCCGTGCCGGCACCCTGGTGCGGCCCGGCAAGGCCATCGTGCTGGTGATCAGCAAGGGCCCCGCCCCCGTCGACATCGTCGACTGGACCGGCCGCAGCGCCGAGCGCGCCAAGAAGTCGCTCGAGGCCGACGGCCTGAAGGTCGAGATCACCGAGGAGGAGAACCAGGAGGTCCAGCCCGGCACCGTGCTCAGCCAGAGCCCCAACTCCGGCACCCTCCCCAAGGGCGAGACCGTGACCCTCGTGGTCGCCAAGGGCCCCGCTGCTGTCGCGGTTCCCAATGTCGTCGGCGCCGACAAGGCCACAGCCAGGCAGACTCTCGAGGCCGCCGGATTCAAGGTCAAGGAGGAGCCGGAGGCCGGCATCAACCTCGGCCTCGGCTACGTGACCCGTCAGGAGCCGGCGAGCGGCGAGGCTCCGTACGGCTCCGAGATCACGATCTGGCTGAACTGACCTTGACCTCTTCTCGGACCTCTCTTCGCAACCCGATCGGCACCCACGTACAGGTCTAGAGTTCTCTGTGTTGGAAGCACCGCACAGAGGAGCCCGTCGAGATGTCACCGAAGAAGATCACCCGCGTAGCCATCTACGCGCGCCTGTCTGTCGCTAATGAGGAGTCAGTCTCGATCGAGCGACAGATCGAGTCCGCCACGCAGTACGCCGAGGCGCGCGGCTGGGAGGTCGCTCTCGTAGCGTCCGACGACGGCGTATCCGCAACCAAGAACAAGCCGGAAGACCGCGAGGGCTGGCGCAAAGTCCTCGACTCGCCGCTGACGTTCGAGGCGGTCGTCGTCTGGAAGGTCGACCGGCTCGCACGGCGCGTCCTGGACTTCCTCAACGCGGACGAAGCTCTACGGGGCCGCCGAGCTGGCCTCGTCGCCGTCGAGGACCCTATCGACATGACGACCGCTCAGGGCCGCGCCTTCGCGACAATGCTTGCCGTCTTCGGCGAGATGGAAGCCGCCGCGATCTCGGCTCGCGTGACGGCCGCTCAGCGACACCTAGTCAAGGAAGGTCGCCTTCGCGGTGGCGATCTCCCCTGGTTCCTCCAGAAGGTCGAGAACCCGACCGGCGCCGGATACGTTGCCCGACCGATCCCGGAGCGCGCCGACGCGATACGAGACGCCGCCGAGGCGATCCTCTCTGGCGTCTCCCTGTCGGAGATCGCCCGGCGCTGGACGGCCCAGGGGCTCCCCCGCGCCGGGAAGGGGAAGCGCTCGAAAGCATCGTGGTCTATCTCGTCGCTGCACTCGATCTTCGGCAACCCGGCGCTCTACGGCGCGACCGTCGTCGGCCGTGTCGAGCACGATCCGGCGACCGGCAAGGAGAAGCGAGTACCGGATGTGCTCCGCAATCCGGACCGAACGCACAGGATCGACCCCGGCCGCGTGATCCTCGATCGCGGCACCTACGACCGCGTCCGGGCCGTGCTCGAAGGACGCCGGATCGGACCGCGAGGCCCGAAGCCTGCCCCGACACTCCTCGGCTCCGTCGCCATCTGCGGATCCTGCGGGGCGGAACTGCGCTCGCACCGGCGTAGCGGGAAGGCTGACTATGCGTGCCAGAACCGCGACTGCACCGCACACGCCTACGCCCAGACAGCCCGCCTCGACGAGTACGTCGAGGCCGAGTTCCTCCGCCGCTTCGGAGCGCTGCCCGTAACGGTCGTCGAGACGGTCGAGGCCGGTCCGGACGAGGCAACAATCGCCAACCTTCAAGCCGATCTAGACGACGTTCGCGACGCACTGGAAGACGACGACCTCGACCCCGGCACGTTCGCCGACCTCCGGGCCCGCCGCAAGGCGCTACGCGCCCAGATCGACGCCATCCTCGACGCCCCAGCCGAGACGGTTACCCGGGAGATCGAGACCGGCGAGACGTACACCGAGGCATGGAAGCGCTCAGACATCGAGGAGCGCCGAGAGCACCTCCGCGCCGCCCTCCGATACGTGGCGGTCGGCCGTGGCACCGTGCGCGGGAAGGCGGCACTCGCGAGGCTCGGCGATCGGGTCTCCTTTGGCATCGACGAGGAGCCCGACTACCTCGCCGGTCAGGTCGACTGACGTCGCAGAAGGGGCGTGCAGTAGCGAGCAAGGTTCGCCCGGAAAGAACCCGCCTCCGGCCTGCTAGAAGTGCAAGTAGTGCAGGAAGAGCACCTATCCCCAGTTCCCCCTAGAGGAAAACGAAAACTCTAGAAGGAAATGGGGATACGTGCTCTTTCTGCTCTTCCTGCACTTTGCGGCCCACCACACCCGCCCCGGCGCTACCGTCTCAATTATTGGACAACGAATATCCATCGCCTCACCTGCGGAAACGCGTTTGACCTTGCGGAAAACAGCCACAACCTGACCCAAACGGCGATCCCTGGCCGACTACTACTTCGAGCCCCGGTAGTGGGCTCTGTGGGGGCGCGGCCCCGCCTGTGATTTCGGGTCGCGGGCGGGGCCCTTCCTTTAGCCCCGAATGTGTCCCGGAACGGAAAGGAGTCGGACCGTTGCTAGTCCTAGATGCTGACGCACTCGCGTCGCATGAGCCGCGCGTTGTCTTCGACGAGCGCCGCACCCGTGACCGCGTCGTCCGGGTCTCCGTGGGCGAGGACCGCGTCGCGCTCCCTGCGCCGTTCGCGCTGGCGAAGATGCTCACCGCGCCGGACGTGACCGCCTACCACGACAAGGCGCAGCTCGTCCTGGACGGGACGACCTACGCCGCCGCCGACCTTGTCCCTGCGCTCCTGGCCGCGTACCGGGAACTTCCCGACCGTGACGACGTCCGGGCGCCATACGATGCGCTGCGGCGGGTGGCCGTGGCTGACCTGGCGCCGGTCGCCCGCTCCAAGGTGGAGGCGCACGCCGCGCAAGCGCTCCGTTGCTGGCGCGACACGCTCGCGGTCCTGCCGAAGGTGAAGGCCCCCGCCTCCAAGCCGAAGCGCCGGGCTATGACGGCGGCGGAGCGCAAGGAACAACAGCGCGCGACGACGGGTAAGGACGAACTCGCCACGGCGGACGCCTACCTTGAGCAACTGTTCCTCGCGCCGGGCACCGCTGGCGCTGTCGTGCTGCTGGCGAAGTTGTACGCCGCGTTCTTGCGCTGGGCCGACGAGCGCCACGGCGAAGGGTTCAGCAACGACCTAGCCCGCGAGAGCATGTGCCACTGGCTCGACGAACTGACGGAGGCGCTCGACTCCGGCGAACTCACCGAGGAGGACCTCTCACGTGAAGACCTGCGGCGCCTCGACGAGGACGACGACGAGGTCTATCACGAGATCACCTCGGCGGGCAGGAAGGCGTTCGACCGCCTAGCCGAGAACTACGGCGAGATCCGCAAGACGAAGAGCGGGAAGGTGCTGCGCTTCGCCAGCGAGGACGTCGCCGCCCGCTGGCGCGCCGAGATGCCGCCGCTCGTGCGGACGTAGCGCCGGGGAGACGCCGAAGAGGACCCGCTGGGTGACGGAACCGGTCACGAGTGCGCGTTCTATATATCTCTCTCAATTGCAGTAGGAAACACACACAAAAAACAATGGGTAATAGAGAAGACATACCTAAACGCGTTTCGTGACCAGTTCCGTCACCTCGCCCTTCTCCGGCGCCTCCCCCGCGCCTACATCCCACATAGCCCCGCCCTACCGCGTCGCCCGCTCCCCGCTGGCGGCGCTTTCTAGTGCCCGAAAGGAGCACGCCATGCCCTACACCCAGACGTGCAAGTCCTGTGGTGACCCGTTCACCGCCTGGCGCCCGCAAGCCGAGACCTGCTCGAACGCCTGCCGTAAGCGCGCCTACCGCGCCGCACGCGCCGCACGCGAAGCCGAATCGCTTACCCGACTGGACGAACTACTCGCCCAGCTCTCCGAACTAGCCACCCCGAAGGAGCCCACCCCATGACCAACACCACCGACCTACTCGCCGGTCTAGTCGCCGCCGCTGAAGCCGCCGTCAAGCGCGCGGAGGCCTCTCAGAAGGAGCGCCGCGCCGACGCACACACCGCCGGTACCGCCGCCCTATCCGCCGCCTTCGGCATCGCCCCCGACACGCCTCCGGCGCCGACCTCCGCGCAGACGCCCAGCGCCGACGAGGCCCAGGCCGAGCGGGACGCGGTCCGCGCCGACCTCGCCGCCCTCACGTCCGGCGCGTCTGCGCCTGCACAGGAGACGACCCCGTCTGCGGACGCCGACGAGACGCCCGCGTCAGACGCCGATCTGACCAGCGCTGACGGCGTGGCCGCTCCCGAGGCTGGGAAGCCCGCCACGGCCCCGCAGAGCGCCGCTGTGTCGAGCAGTCCTGAGACCGACGCGGCGATGCGCGCGCTACTCGCCGATTCCTGACGACAACCCCCCACACACCCATCCAGATAGGACCTCACCACCCATGACGATTCCCACCTCCACCACCGCGCTCCGCTCGGTCGAAGCCCTAGAGCACTTCGCGAACGCGTACGGCGTCGCGCTCCCCACTGACGTCAGCGAGGCGCGCCAGGCCGCACTCCAGATCGCCCGCGAGGCGCGTATGCGCCCGTCCTTCGACATGCAGGCCGCCGCACGTGCCGCCGTCGGCGCTGACGTCTCCAAGTCCGTCAAGGCCCTAGCCAAGGACGCCCAGGCCGACGCCGCAGAGCGTGAGGCCATGTCGGCGCTCGTCACCGCTACCGCCGAGCGCGCCGCGTCGGTAGCCCAGGCCGCGACCTACAGCGTTGTGGAGGCCGCAATGTCGGGGCCGACGCTCCGCAAGGCCGCTGACGACCTCGCCGCGATCCTGGCCGAGGGTGACATGCCGATCGTCGTAGGTGAGGACGACCCCGACGGCGCGATCATCCACGCCCGCGCCCGCAAGGCTGAGAAGGTGGCCGAGGAGTTCGCCGCCCGAGCCGCTGCGCTGCCCGGCTTCGGCGGTCACATCGAGATGCCGGTTCTTCTCCTGCTCGACCCGGCGCAGGCCCTGGAGAATCACCCGCATGGCGCCGTACGCGCCGCTGCACGCGGCATTGCGGGGCAGACCGACATGGGTGCCTGGCAGAAGCGCCCGATGTCGGCGGCGGCTGAGTTCCGCCCGATTGCGCCGACCGCTCCGGCGTCGCTACTCCTGATGCGTAAGGGTGCTGCCGTCACCACTGCCTCTAGCCTGAACGACCTGGACAAGCGCCACGACCTCGTAGCCGAGAGCGCCCCCATCCGGGTAGAGGACAACGGGCAGGGATGGCTATAGGCACCCACCCGTACGCGTCCCTCCTCACGCCGGAGGGGCGCCCACGGGACACTCGCCGATGGCGTGAGCTAAGAGCGCGGTTCCTCCGGCGTGAGGTCAGGCGCTTCGGGCACATCGCCTGCGCTGAGTGCGGGACCATCCTCGATCAGAGGGCCGAGGCTGGCACACGTTGGGCCGTGGACGTTGACCACATCCACCCCATCGCCGAAGGCGGTCACCCGTTCCCACCCCTCGACGGTCTCCGAGCGCTCTGCGTGTTGCACAACCGAGGAGCAGGAAGAGCGATCTCACTCGCGAAACAGCATCGCGAGAACGCCATGTCAGCGCCTACGAGCGCCCACGGCGTCACGGACGTCGAAGGGCGCTGGAACCCGACCTCGCGCGCCTGGTAGCCGCTCGGCGCCTCGAAACGACACCTACCCAGGGAGGGGACCCCTCCCGCCCCGGGTTGGCCTGTCCTCGGCATTGGGCCGACTTGTTCACAGATGCCCCCAAAACCAAACGGCCCTGTTGGGCCTCGAACCTCCATCCCAGGAAGGCCCCCGCAATGCCCTCTTCAGAACCCACACGCGGCGCTCGCTGGCTTGCCAAGGTCGCCGACGACTACGACCTAGGACCCGACGGCGCCGCCCTCGCCTCCGAGATCGCCGACCTCCTCGACCGCGCTGACGCACTCCGCGAGATCGTCGCGTCCGGCCCGCTCGTCGTCGCCTCACCTCAGGGCGAGAAGGTCGCCCCCGCCGTCGGCGAGCTGCGCGCAACCCAGGCACTCATCCGTCAGAGCCTGGCGACTCTCGGCCTGGACGACTGATGAAGAAGCCCAAGCGCCAAGCGCCCACCGAGTCGGCACCGCCTCGGCGTGAGGACTTCGCGAACTGGAGCGGCTACCAGGGCGCGCTAGCTGCCTCCGAGGCGCCGGACGACTTCGAGCGGCTCTTAGAGATGCCGCAGACGCTCGACGACTGGATCGACCACGAGGAAGCCTCCGCCCGCCGCTGGTTTGCCACGCAACCGTACGCCGACGGGCCGCCGCTGGAGGCGTACCTCAGCCGCGCCCGCGAGCGCGCCCACCGCAACTACTACGACACTACGAAGGACCCCACACATGACTGACTTCGACATTGAGGCCGCCCGCGCCCGCTTTGAGGAGTTCGAGGCAGCGAGACAACGCGCCCGTCCGGAGCATGAAGAGCAGGAACGGGCCCCCCGCCCGGCGACTCGCGACTATGACCGCCGCCCGCGCCACGCCCCAAAGGAGCGCCGCCGTATGGCTGAGCCGATGGCCGCGCGAACCTCCTCCGCTGGCGGTCGCATCGCGGCTATCAAGACCCGGCCCGACGACCACCCGCTAGGTAGCCTCGCCCGCCCCCTCCCCATGTTTGACCCCCTCGCCGAGGCCCGCGCGACGGCAAAGGCAAACGGCGACCGTCTCCGGGAGGTGTTCCGAGATGTCCAGTGACATGGACACCGACGCCGTCCTTCGCGCTGCTGCTGCTGAGATCGACCAACTCCGCGCCGAGCTAGCCGACTGGAAACAGGAGGCGCGTAAGTGGGAACGGCATGCGAAGAAGAGCCGGAACGAAGCCACGCGCTGGAAGGTCCGCGCGGACGATCGCCTAGTGAAACTTCGTGAGGCGGGTATCCGATGACCGACTTCGTCGGCCGGGTTGACTCGGTCTTCACCCGCCAGTTCGCCGCCTCGATCGCCGCTCCTGCGGCCGCCAGAGCTACGGCCCTGACTGTCGTCGACGGCGACGACCTGGACCCGGCTGGGCAGGTGCTGACCCCCTGGGACGGCGCCGTCTACGACTACACCTTCGACGACGACGTGACGGTAACCCTGTCCGCGCCGCTGGCGACGGCGGCTGAGGAAGGCGAGACCCTCGTCGTCTGGGACCCCGCGAAGAGCACCCCGGTCGTCGACACGATCGCGCACGTCGCGGTGCTCGGCGTCGACAACGCCGACGATATCGTCGAGGCCCGCGTCTCCTTCCCGCTGATCCCGCTCCTCCCTGAGGGCATCCGCGACGAGGAGACGGCCGAGGCCGTTACGGTCCGGCTGGACGGCTCTGACTACATTGTCGCCGAGGTCCTCGGCCAGACCGCCGTGATCGATGGCGCGATGATCGACCCGTCGACCGTCCCGCCCCCCGCAACGGACGGCATACCGCCGGGCTCAAACCCGGCCGTGACTCTACGTCCCGGCATCGGGTCCATGTTCGTAGTGTGGGAGCCGATCGAGAACGCCGATCCCGTGACTTACGACGTCTACGCGGTCCCGGCCGCCGACGCTGCACGCCTGGCGGCTCCCCCGCTAGCGACGGACCTGGTCGGCTCGTCCGAGGGCACCGGCGCCGGGTTCCGCGCGCTGCCCGACGGCACCGTCCTTTCGCATACCTCCTCGTACGCCGTGGCCGTCTACGCCCGCGACAAGGACGGGCAGTGCCCGGTCAGCGCGACGCCGGTCACGGGCTCGCCTGCTCAGGTGAACAGCGAGGACCTCGCGCTCAACGCGGTGACGACCGACCACCTGACGGCAAACAACGCGCTGTTCATCGCGCTCCAGGCTGAGGACATCGTCGGCGTGACGATCACCGGATCTACGATCACGGGCGTCGAGATCGAGGGTGGTCACTTCCGGACCGACGCGGGTGACCGACGTATCGAGATCGGCCCCGTGTCGACCGAGACGGGCGGCGGCCGTATCGACTTCTACTCGCCGGACCTGGACCGGCCCGCGACGATCATCGCGTCGACTCAGGGCACGCTAGGGATCACTAGCGGCGGCGATCTGGATACCGGTGGCGTCGCACAGAGTGCCTCGCTGAGCCTGACCGGCGTCGGACCGTTCAGCACCCGTACCGGCGCCGCTCTAGAGGCGTCCGCTATCAACCTGAACACGTCCGGGTCCTACTCCGTCGAAGACGGCACGATCGCCCTGGACGCCGATAGCAAGGTCATCATTTCGGCGCCATCAATCATCATCGGTGGGCAGACCTTCGGTGACACGGGCTGGATCGACATCGCCCTCGCCAGCGGCTACGAGGCCGGGGAGACAGGCGTACCTCAGTACCGCGTCAAGAATGGCTACGTCACCATTCGGGGCAGCGTCCAACAGACCGCCACGGGCACGCTAGCGCTCAACTCTTCGCCGGGGCACACCATCGGAACCCTCCCGGTCGCGGCGCGTCCTCTCGGCGCCGACATCGTGACCCTGACCCCACCCCAGAACCCCGCCGCTAACCAGGCGCGTCTGTTCGTCTGGACGAACGGAACGGTGAAGGTCTATCTCACCGGCTCCGGCGCAGCGGCCTACGTCGCGCTAGGCGTGGTCTACCCCATCTAGTCGACTAAGGAGCCGTCATCACACCCCTTGAGCTCAAAGTCGTCACGGCGAACCACGCCGCACGGCGTATCCGCGAAGCAATGACCAAGGACCTACCGCCCGCGCCGCATGGCTACGGGATCCCACACGGCCGCCGCAACGGGGGCCTTCCCGCGTCGCGCTTCGTACCGCCGCCCTCGACCTACGCCCGGCCGCTGGACGTCGTATGGATCACTGGCATCTACCCAGGGTTCATGTCCACGCGCCGAGACCAGACCTGGAAGGAACTCTGAATGACCGACGAACACAAGACCGGCTGTCGAGCCCCCCGAGGCCACGACGGCGAACCCTGCCGCGACGACATGGGCTATCTACTCCCCCGCGCGCCTGAGTGGCCCGACGACCCGGCGCGCGGGTTTCAGAAGTGGTGAGCCTGGCCACCGTGACGGCGCGGCACGCCACAACGTGGACCGCCTCCGACTTCGACGACGCGGCATGACTAAGAGCCCCGCTCCTCCCTCGATGGGAGAGGCGGGGCTCTTTCGTCGTTTCAGCTCCGAAGGGTCCTCAGATGCGCCGCGAAGTCATCAGCCATCGTCGGATGATGCCGCCCGATCTCGTCCGTCACTTCGCGAGCCACGAGCGTTAGCGACGGGGCACTACGCCGCCCATGGGCTAGGGCCTGTTCGACGTAGGTAACCGCCGTGTCGACGTCACCGGCACGGGCGCTGATGGTCGCCTTCGTGAGCTGCGCCTCCGCTGCCCGCATCGGAGAGACCGATGTCCCGTCCCATGACGTGCTAGTGCGCAAGACGGTTTCAGCCATGGCATCGGCCTGCGCGTCGTCGCCTAGCACACGGTAGGCGTCCATCGCGTAGAAACTGGCCTTCGTCGGATCGACGTTAAAGTGATTCCGCAGATTCGCCGGAGTCGGTGCGGCGTCGAGCACCTGGCGCACGCTCTCCAGCGCTACCTCTGTCTTGTGGGCGTCGCCCATGCGCGCGTACGCCTTCGCCTTCTGGGCATGAAGCTGAGCCGCCACCGAGGCACTCGGCGCCGCCTCAATACCCGCGCTGGCGAACGCCACGGCCTGTGGCAGATCGCCCGTCGTCAGCGCCTTCCATGCCTGAATCTCCCAGGTCCACGCACCGATCACGCCGTCGCCTAGATCGTCAGCTAGCCCGGCGGCGGCGACTCTGGCGTGCTGCGAGTTCAGAGCGTCGCCCCGATCCCACATGAGGCATGAACGCAACAGAGCGAGCCAGCCGGACAACTCCAGCACCCTGCCGTGTCCGGCGAGGTTCACGCGCCCGTTGGCGACCAGCCCGCGAAGGTCTCTTAGCCACTGGTCGACTTCAAGCATGAGGGGCGCGGCATCGCGGGCGGCGTACTCCGAGCACAGCCGCTCGACTTGCGCGGCTGCCTGCTCCAGGTGCTCGCCACTGACGCGCGGCGCTCGCAGTGCGCCGATGAGGTCTGAGAATTCGTCTTCGGAGAGCGCGGCAGGCACGGTCTCGTCAGCCAGTGAGCGCACCGGCCAGAAGTCACCGAAAGGGAGGTCGAACATCCGAGCAATCGCGACCTTGGACGCCGCGTCAGGGTCTTTGACGGCGCCGCGTTCCCAACGCGCAATCGATGTGCGCACGTTCTCGACCTGATCCGGCGCGTGATGCTCGCTTGCCGTGACGAACGCTTCGGCGGCGCGCTGGAGACTCCAGCCGCGCCCCTGGCGCAGCCTGCGGAACTTCTGGTGCCACGGCTCCATGGCGTTAACGGTACGGGCAGTGACAACGCAGATGCCACCGTCTGTGTCACTGCCGACGTGACGCCCGAACACGCGAGCCTCTGAGACACCCCGGAGCGCCGCCGACAAGGGTTTCCTACCTATTGCGGGTCGGCGGCGTTCTGGGAGCCAGACCACCTATGGACAGGACACCCGAGATGGATGACGACCCGTCGATGTGCGGCACGTGCGGGCTGAAGTGGCCGCCGTCGGAGCGTCACCCGCCGTGTCTGAAGCTGTCCCCCGAGGAGCGGCGCGAGCTGGGCGCTACGGCCGCCGCGATGGGTCACCTGAAGGCCGCCACCTCAAGATAGAACGAGCCCCCGATCTCCCTCCAGGGAGGCCGGGGGCTTTGCTATTTCGCGTCAGACGAGCGCGAGCAGATCCGAGACTTCGAGGACGGTCTTACCGAACGCGGCGGCCAGCTCCGCCTGCGACCTAGCGCCAGGCGACGACTCCCACCCGTCGACCAGGCCAACCGCGTCCGCGTCGAGGAGCGCGGGGATCGCGCGCTCGTACGTTAGGTAGTCAGCGAACGACGTGACCACAAGGCCAGCGTCGGCTAGAGCGGTCTCCGCCGCGATCAGCGCGTCAACGCCAGCGGCAGAGGCAATCAGGTAGTAGGTCGGCATGGTGGTCATTGGCGGTCCCCATTCGTGTTTCGCGACACCCGGCGCGCCGCTCGGCGCGATCGCTTACGGCGAGTTTGAACCACACCCAGCACCTTTGTCAACCAACTGGTTGACAAGCGTAAGGCGCCTTACGTGACTTCTGACCTGGGGGAACAGCTCATACACCTAGGCCCCACGCATCGTGACCGGGACACGGTGCCCTAGGCTCCGTGCCGTGCCACCCGACTTCGAGCCCGACTACGCCAACCCCAGAGTTGTCGGCACCCACGTACAGGTGGGCAAGGGTCTCGTCGCCGGCGCGCTCGCCAACACTGACGCGGTCGGCGGCGAGACGCTGCAGATCTTCGTCGGCAACCCGCGCGGCTGGGCGCTCTCGGCCGGGAAGCCGGCCGAGGACAAGGCGTTCCGGGCGGAGCTCGAACGGCGCGGCATGCGTGCCTTCGTCCACGCCCCCTACCTGGTCAACCTCGGCTCGCCGACCCCGGCCACGTATGAGAGGTCAGCGGCCCTGATCGCCCACAACCTCCGCCGCGCCGCCGACATCGGTGCCGAAGGGGTCGTCATCCACACCGGCTCCTTCGTCTCCCCCGAAGGGGACGCGAGCGAGAAGCACACCGTCGCGATGAAGCAGGTGCGCGAGGCGCTGCTACCGGTGCTCGATGAGATCTCCGCCGAGGACGCTCCCTGGCTGCTGCTGGAGCCGACCGCCGGCCAGGGGCGCTCTCTGTGCGCGGGTGTGGAGGACCTGCCTACCTACCTGGAGGCCGTCGACTTCCACCCCAAGGCCGGGATCTGCCTGGACACCTGCCACGTCTTCGCCGCCGGTGCCCCGCTGGACGAGCCCGGTGGCGCCACCGCGTGTGTCGACCGGATCGTCGAGATCGGCGGCCCCGGACGGCTCCGGCTGATCCACGCCAACGACTCCAAGGACGTACGCGGCAAGCACCTCGACCGCCACGAGCAGATCGGTCGCGGCCACATCGGCACGACCGCTTTCGAGGAGCTCTTCGCGCATCCGGCGACCGACGGAGTCCCCTTCATCCTGGAGACTCCGGGCTCTCGCGACGCCGACAACCCCGATATCGCGCTGCTGCGCGATCTGCGGGCATCGGCCCAAGGTCAAGGCGTGTGACCTCGATGCTTCGCTTCGTTACTCCCTCGCTCGGCACAAGCGGACGAGCAAGCTCGCCGCCCGGCCTCACTCCGGTCGTCTAGGCTTGGGAACGCACGGGAGTGATCTTCGACGCCATGGGGGTGGCATGACCAGCTGCGCACAGTGTGGACACCGGCTGTCCGATGAGCCGGTGTGTCCGATGTGTGGTCTCGAGGTCGCCACGGAGCCCGATCGAGCAGCCGAGGCTGACTCCACCGATGTAGAGGAAAGGACGCCACCCGTGTCCACAGCTGCCAACGATGACGTCACACCTGAGCTCGACGAGCCCAACGAGGCAACCGTGATCCGGAAGCCCCTGGAGGACGAGCCCGACGCGGCGCAGACCTCACTGAGCCTGCCCCGGATCAGCGCCTACGGCGACGACAACGTGCCCGGGCCGGCATCCTCGGCGGCCGGCACGAAGCCGAACGACGAGCCCACCGAGCGCACCTCGAGGCGCCAAGCGCCTTCTGTCGAGGAGAAGCTCGACACCGACGACGAGCCCGACGGGACCACCGCGGTCCGCCCGGCGTACGCACCGCCGACCACCCCGCCGCCGAGCACTCCCCCGCCGGCACACGAGCCGGCCGCCGCGGCGGAGGCCGTGATCCCCGACCCAGAGCCGTCGCCCATCCCGGACCCCTCGCCCTTCCCGGAGCCGACGCCGGTCCCGGAGCCCGAGCCGGTCCCGGACCCGGAGCCGACGCCCGAGCCGCCCCCGGAGCCGGGGCCCCTTCCCGGGCCCGAGCCGGTCCCCGAGCCCGAGCCCGTCTCCGCGGCCACTGCCGAGGTGGCGTACCAGCCCTTCGTCCAGCCCTCCGGGATGCTCGTCCAGGAGTCGCGCAACGGGAAGGCGCGCCACTGGGCCCCGCCTGAGGAGGCTCCGGCCGACCAGGTCTACGAGACCGAGCCCGCCTACGCGACCGGCTATGCCGAGGAGGCATACGCCACTGAGGACGCCGGCGAGTGGCAGACCGGCTACGGCTACGCCGGCGAGCAGGAGCCGCTCGAGCAGGACTTCGGCGACTACGGCGCCCAGCAGGAGTACGTCTCCTCGCTGATGGCCGCCGAGACCGAGGACAACCCCTCCACCTGGATCGTGCTGCTATGGGTGGGCGCGATCTTCATGATCGTGATGCTCGTGCTCGGCATCTGGCTGATGACGCTGTAGCTGCCTAGTGCCCCGCACCTCAATTCCGCACCGCAAGTCGCACGCTGCGCACGCACCTCGCTGCGTTGGCGCCGCTCGGAAGACGCCCGGTATGCCGTCGCGACGCCGCCTTGCGATGCACGCACGCATCGCACGACTT
>JALZDD010000621.1 GCA_030862715.1 Actinomycetota bacterium
AGGTGGACATCAGGTCAAGCATCTCAGCCCGGTCCACCGCCCCGTAGGATCAGACGTTGTGGCGGGCCGCATCAAGGAGACGAGCATCCAAGAGGTGCGCGAGAAGGCACGCCTGGACGACATCGTCTCCCAGTACGTCACGCTCCGCCGCGCGGGCCCGGGGACCTACAAGGGCCTGTGCCCGTTCCACGACGAGAAGTCGCCGTCGTTCAACGTGAACCCGTCGCGAGGCTTCTTCAAGTGCTTCGGTTGCCAAGAGGGCGGCGACGTCATCGACTTCGTGATGAAGCTCGAGGGGCTGAGCTTCTTCGAGGCGGTCGAGCGGCTCGGCGACAAGGTCGGCGTGCAGGTCCAGCGCGAGGAGGGCGACGAGGCGCCGGTCCGGCGCGGTCCCGGTCGAGGCAAGCTGGTCGAGGCCCACAAGGTCGCCGCCGAGTTCTACGCCGAGCAGCTGCTGACCCCCGACGCCGTCGTCGCGCGACAGTTCCTCGCCGAGAAGGGCTTCGACCGCGACGCGGCGCTGCACTTCGGGGTCGGGTTCTCGCCTCGCGGGGGAGAGGACCTCTACCGCCACCTGCGTGCGCGCGGGTTCTCGGACGAGGAGGTCGTCACCGCCGGGCTCGTGGCGCACGGGCGGTCGCATTACGACCGGTTCCGCGGGCGGCTGATGTGGCCGATCCGGGAGTCGGGCGGCGACGTCATCGGCTTCGGCGCCCGTCGGCTCTTCGACGACGACCGCATCGAGGCGAAATACCTCAACACCTCCGAGACGCCGATCTACAAGAAGTCGCACGTCCTCTATGGCATCGACCTGGCTCGCAAGGAGATGGCTCGCACCCGCGAGGCGGTCATCGTGGAGGGCTACACCGACGTGATGGCCTGCCACCTCGCCGGGATCACCACCGCCGTGGCGACTTGCGGCACCGCGTTCGGCGACGACCACGCGAAGGTGCTGCGCCGGTTCATCTCCGACGACCAGCAGCTGCGCGGCGCGGTCGTGTTCACCTTCGACGGCGACGCCGCCGGTCAGGCCGCGGCGCTGAAGGCGTTCAAGGGCGACGGCAACTTCACCTCGCAGACCTACGTCGCCGTCGAGCCCGACGGCCTCGACCCCAACGACCTGCGGATCAAGAAGGGCGACGAGGCGGTCCGCGAGCTTCTCGCCAACCGCGTCCCGCTCTACGAGTTCGTGCTGCGCAACATCGCGTCGAAGTACGACCTGGACCGTGCCGACGGCCGGGTCGACGCCCTCCGCGAGGCGGCCCCGCTGGTCGCCTCCGTGAGGGATGAGTCCAAGAAGATGGGCTTCACCCGGGACCTCGCTCGCTTCCTCGGTGTCGACCCCGACGAAGCGGCCAGAGAGGTACGCCGCGCCGCCGGCCGTCCCGCGCCCTCGGCTGCTCCGCCACGGCGCGAGGCCGTCGTCGCCGCGTCCGAGGCTCCCGCCGCGCCGCAGCGCCCGCCCATGCCGCATCCGCGCGAGCCGCGCTTCGCGGTCGAGCGCGAGACCCTGAAGCTCTTCGTGCAGCACCCGGTCGCGCTGGGACGCACCACCGGTGAGATCACCCCCGAGGCCTTCACCCACCCCCTTTACCGGGCGCTGTGGGAGATCATCGCCGGTCTAGGTGGTCCCGGTGCCGGCACCGGCGACGCCGGCTGGGCCCAGAAGCTCGGTGCCGCCGCCTCGGACCCGCTCGTCAGCCGCATCCTCGCCGAGCTCGCCGTGGAGCCGATCCCCTCCGCGAAGGAGCCGGATGCTGCGTACGTCCTGCAATATGTCGTACGCCTCCTCGAGCTCCTCGACCAGCGCCGCATCGCCGACGTGAAGAGCCGCCTGCAGCGCTCCGACGCGGCCGCCGACCCCGAGTCCTACAACCGTCTTTTCGCCCAGCTCGCCGCCCTCGAACAGCACCGCCGCGGCCTCCGCAACCTCGTCGCCGAGTGACGGCCTGCCGATTTCCGATCGCCGCTGCCAGGTTGCTAAGGTTTCACCCGCGCCGCAAGGTGCAATTCCCCTGTAGCTCAATTGGCAGAGCATTCGGCTGTTAACCGGAGGGTTGTTGGTTCGAGTCCAACCGGGGGAGCA
>JALZDD010000627.1 GCA_030862715.1 Actinomycetota bacterium
GCACCACCGTGCCCACTCGGCCGACCTGAGTGACGTCTCGGCCGACCTGAGTGACGCCTCGGCAGGTCGCTAGGCAGCGGTGGCGAAGGCCGCCTCGGACTCCGGGTTGCGGGCGACCGAGCGTCGGGCGAGGGAGAACGCGACGGCGCCGAGGACCGAGGTGACCACCATGGTGATCGCCAGCGGTACCGCGGTGTGCTCACCGGCGACGGCGCCGAGCGGCGAGGCGAGGCCGCCGCCGAGGAACATGATCCCGCCCATCAGCGCCGAGCCGGCGCCGACCGAGGGACGAGCCTGCTCGATGGCCAGGGCGCCGGTGTTGCCCATGATCAGGCCGACGCAGGTGGTGACGACCAGGATCGGCAGCAGGATGAGCGCCTTCGGCACCGGCAGCAGCGCGACGACGAGCACGAACATCGCGCCGATGGCGAGCACCGGCTGCGCAGACCGGATGATCTGCGCCGGGTGCACCTGCCGCTTGGCCAACCGCGCCGAGAAGAGCCCGGCGACCGTCAGGAACGCGGCGTTGACCGCGAACCCGATGCCGTAGACCGCGGCCGAGGTGCCGATCACCGACTGGTAGAGGAACGAGGAGGAGGAGACGTACGTCATCAGGGTGGCGAACGTGAGCGACTGCGTCAGCGTGTAGCCGAGGAAGGCGGGCTTGGCGAGGAGACGGCCGAGGTCGGCGTACTCGACCCGGCTGGTCCGGCGCTCCGCCGGCAGGCTCTCCCGGATCACCAGCAGCACGCAGACGACCTGCGCGACGGCGATCGCGGCCACGATGCCGAGCACCCCGCGCCACGGCACGAACCCGGCGATGGCGCCGCCGATCACCGGGGCCAGGATCGGCGCGATCCCGCTGATCGACATCATGATCGACATCGCCCGGGCGGCGGCGAAGCCATGGAGTACGTCGGCCACGATCGCCCGCGCCATCACGATCCCCGCCGCGGCGGCGAGCGCCTGGAGGAACCGGGCCGCGATCAGCAGCTCGACGGTGGGTGCCAGCGCGGCCAGCACACCGGCCGCCGCGGCCACGACCGACCCGATCAGCAGCGGCTTGAGCCGTCCGAAGCGGTCGGAGATCGGCCCCCAGGCGATCTGTCCGAGCGCGAGACCGATCAGGAAGGCGGTAAGTGTCAGCTGCACGTTGCTCGCCGCGGCACCGAGGTCGGTGCCGATCTGCGGGAAGGAGGGCAGGTAGAAGTCGATCGCAAGCGGCGCGGATGCCGAGAGCAGGGCGAGTGCGAGCAAGAGCCGCGGCGGGACTGACGTCACCGAGTGAACCTCCGGAGAGCTTGGTTGAAGAAGACAACCAACTGAACGCCGTGGTCCCGCCGGGCATTCCTCACCAGAGCGTGATGGACCTCTCGAAGATCCCGGTCAGGTCCTCCGCCGACGGCTGCTTCGGCGCGGTGGCGAGCAGCCGCTGCTGCTTGAGCGCTCCCTCGACCAGGTCAGGGATGTCGCCGGCGACGTAGCCGACCTCGCCGATCCCGGCCGGGATCCCGATGTCCCGCATCAGGTCGCTCAGCACCCGGGGCAGCACGTCACGTGGCTCCTCCTTCGACTCGTCGAAGCCGGGAGCCAGCAGTCGGGCCGCATGCAGGTGTCGCTCGGGGGCGGCGTCGAAGGTGTAGCGGAAGGCCTCCGGAGCGGTCAGCGAGACCGCCATCCCGTGCGGCACCAGTGCCTCGTCGCCCGGGTAGTCCTGGGGGTGGAAGTCGCGCACCCGCCCGGCGATCGGGTAGGCGCAGGCGTGCGGGATGTGCACGCCGGCGTTGCCGAAGCCCAGGCCCGCGAAGGTCGCCGCGAATGCCATGTCGCCACGCGCGAGGGTGTCGTCGCCGTGGGCGACCGCCTGCCGGAACGAGCCCGCCAGCAGGGACAGTCCCTTCTCCGACCACATGTCGGAGATCGGGTTGGCGCCGCAGTAGGGCACCCGCTGGGCGGGCTCCTTGCGGTCGTAGGAGGTGTAGGGCCGGGCCGTATAGCTCTCCAGCGCGTGGCACAGGATGTCCATCCCGGACGCGGCGGTCACCCCGGCGGGCTGGGTCATCATCAGGTCGGGGTCGACGACGGCCAGCGTGGGGCGCAGGCGCGCGTGCGAGATCCCGGTCTTCACCTTGAGCGAGAGCACGTCGAGCACGCACACCGTCGTCGACTCCGCCCCGGTCCCGGTGGTGGTCGGCACCGCGACCAGCGGCAGCAACGGGTTGGCCGGCGCGAGTCCGCGACCGACCGGCGCGTTGAGGTAGTCCATCAGGTCGCCGTCGTTGGTGGTCAGCAGGTTGACCGCCTTCGCGGTGTCGATACTCGACCCGCCCCCGACCGCCACGATCGCGTCGAACGGCCCGTTCTCGCGGGCGAACTCGACCGCATCGCGCATGCTCTCGTCGGTCGGCTCGACATGGACGCCGTCGAAGACGACGGCGGTGACGTCGTACGCCTTCATCTGCTCGGCCACCCGCTGCGGCAGCCCGGTCGCGGAGATGCCGGGATCGGTCACCACGAGGGCGCGGCGGGCACCCAGCGACGTGAGGTCGTAGCCGATCTCGGCCGATGCGCCGGCGCCGAACTTGAGCTGCGGGGAGCCATACGTGAACACGGTCTCGGGTGTGGCGTGCGTCATGAGGCGCACGATATCGACCGGCTCCCACCCGCATCACCGGTCGAAGTGCCCAAACGTCTCGTGAGACACCCATGGTCTTAAGTCACGTATTTTACTAGACTTAATTCAGATCAAGCAGCCGCCGTCAGAGGAGACCACCCATGACCATCACCGAAGCATCCCCCGTCAACGAGCTCACCGTCCACAAGGTCGGCGGCCGCATCGGCGCCCGCATCGACGGCGTCACCCTCTCCGGAGACCTACCCGCCGAGACGGTCGCCGAGATCCGGGCCGCGATCCTGGAGAACAAGGTCGTCTTCTTCCACGGCCAAGACCATCTCGACGACCGCGCGCAGATCGCGTTCGGCGAGCGCCTGGGTCGGCTGACGACCGCCCACCCGACCGTGAACACCGGCAGCGCCCGCGTCCTGACCCTCAAGGCCAACCGCGGCATGGCCGCCAACTCCTGGCACACCGACGTCACCTTCGTCGACCGGCCGCCGGCGTTCTCGATCCTGCGCGGTGCGGAGATCC
>JALZDD010000639.1 GCA_030862715.1 Actinomycetota bacterium
ACCCAGTCGAACCCGTCGGCCGTGGAGCTGCCGGTCAGCTCGTGAGGTAGCTGGTCGTCGCCGGATCCAGGTGCACCCCGACCGCGTCACCCGGACGCAGCCCGGCCCCGGCGCGGGTGACCGCCTTCAGACGAACGTCGGCCGCGGCGACCACGACCTCCATCCGGTCACCGAGGAACTCCGCGGACTCGACGTGGGCGGGGAACTCCGACTCGGTGACGCCACCGGCCCCGACCGCACGTACCTCGATGTTCTCGGGCCGCACGCAGACGAACCCGCCCTCGCGCCGCTCCCAGGTCGTCTCCTGGGTACGCCGCCCGCAGGTGACCCGGCCGACCGGGGTCGCCGCAACCACGGCATCGCCGGACCGGGCGGCCTCGAGAGCCGGCATCAGGTTGGCGCTGCCGATGAAGTCGGCGACGTACGAGGTCCTCGGGAAGTCGTAGATCTCGTTCGGTGTGCCGATCTGCTCGATCACGCCGTGGTTCATCACGACCACGATGTCCGACATCGCCAGGGCCTCGGCCTGGTCGTGGGTGACGTAGAGGGCGGTGACGCCGAACTTCTGCTGGAACTCTCGCAGCTCGTGGCGCAGCCGCTCGCGCAGCTTGGCGTCGAGGTTGGAGAGCGGCTCGTCGAGCAGCAGCACCTCGGGGTCGCCCAGCAGGGCCCGGGCGAACGCGAGCCGCTGCTGCTGGCCGCCACTGAGCTGGGTGGCCCAGCGGTCGGCCATCGGGGCCAGGCCGACCTGCTCGAGCACGTCGAGAGCCCGCTTGCGTACGTCCTTGCCGCGCTGCCGGTTACGGCCGTGGCGCAGCGGGAAGGAGGCGTTGTCCAGGACCGTCATGTGCGGCCAGATCCCGTAGGACTGGGGAACCATCGCGATCGGCCGGTCCTCGGTGCGTACGGCCTGCTTGGTCTCGGAGTCGAAGACGACATGCCCGCCCATCGTGATCCGCCCGGAGCTGGCCTGCTCCAGGCCGGCGACGCAGCGCAGCGTGGTGGTCTTGCCGCAGCCACTGGGCCCGAGCAGGGTCAGGAACGACCCGCGCGGAATCTCGAACGAGACCCCGTCGACGGCGTATGCCGAGTCCTTGCCCGGGCTACGGTCGTAGGTCTTGCGCAGGTCGGTGACGGTCACGCTGCCCTTGGCGGCCTCCGTGTCTGCACTGCTCATGTCGTGGATCCTTGCATTGTGTGTCACGGTCATGATTCCTCCACTGCACCACGGCGGTTGACCAACCACATGGTGATCATCGAAACGACGAGGAGAGACACCGCCAGGGCGCTCGCCTCCGGGTAGTCGACGCTCGAGGTGAAGGTGTCCCACAGGAGCACCACGAGCGTCTTGTTGTCGGAGCCGGTGAGCAGCAGCGCGATGGGCAGCTCACCCAGGGCGTGGACGAAGACCCAGAACCAGCACCTCCACAGCGCCGGCTTCAGCAGTGGGAGGATGATCGTCCGGGTCACCGTGAAGCTCGATGCGCCGGTGACCTTTGCCGCCTCCATCAGGCCGTCGTCGAGCTGGAGCAGCGCGGTCTGGACCATGCGGGACCCGCGAGCGAGGTAGCGGGTGACGAGGGCGACCACGATGATCCAGACCGTGCCGTAGATCGGGATCGGGAGGAAGAGGTAGACGAACAGCACTCCCGCGCCGAGGACGACGGCAGGGATGCCGAAGACCAGGAACGTGGCCTCGAAGAGGACCTGGCTGCCCCAGAACTGTCGCCGGGCGGCGGCCAGGGCGAGCCAGACCGATATCGCGGTCGTCGCTGTCGCGGTGACCAGGGCGACCTGGGCGGTGTTGATCAGGATCTCGCCCATCTGCGGGGCCGTGAACACGCTCAGGTAGGGCTCGAACGTCATCGTGGAGAGACCCGAGAGGCTCATCGCGCGAGCGTGGGGCGACAGGCTCGTCCACACCAGCGCGAGCATCGGCAGCACGACCGCCACGAACATGTAGACCAGTACGACCATGAGCACGGGGATCCGCCAGCGGCCGAGCGGCGCGCGGTTCTGCCGGTAGCCCTTGCCGACGACGACCTTGAACCGGTCGGCGTCACGGACCCTGCGCCGGTAGACCAGGAGCATGACCAGCGACAGGAGCAGCACGAGCACGCCGTAGGCGCTGGCCTGGCCGTAGTTGGCCACACCGCTCGGTGGTTGCAGCGAGTACTGGATCAGGCTGCTGTAGACGAAGATCTGGTCGGGCAGACCCAGGATCGCGGGGATCGCGAAGCCCTCCAGGGCGACGACCACCAGCAGCATCGACGCGGCCGCGACGGCCGGGCCGATGAGCGGGAAGACGATCAGGCGCAGCCTCCGCGAGAGCGGAGCGCCCGCGGTGGCGGCCGCCTCCTCCAGTTCGGGGTTCAGCCGGGCGAAGGCCGGCGCGATCATCAGATACATGCTCGGCATCCCGAAGATCCCGGTCACGAAGATCATCCCTGGCAGCGAGTAGATGTCGATGTGGATGCCGAAGACTTCCCGCAGCGCGACGGCCAGCGGGCCGTTGGCGGGGTTGGCGGTCAGCGCCCAGGCGATAGCGGTCACCGTCACGGGGATCGACATCGGTGCCAGCGCCATCGGCCCCAGCACCCTGCGCCCCGGCAGGTCGGTGCGCTCGAACAGGTACGCCAGGCTGAGGCTCAGCACCAGCGCGACCAGCAGCGAGCCCACGACGTAGATCGTCGTGTTGACCGTGACCTCGACGAGCCTCGAGGAGCCGAAGACGACCTCGAAGTTGGCGAGCGAGAGGCCCGGCACCTGGAAGGGCAGCTCGGTGGTGGTCGGCTTGAGGCTGCTGTAGATCAGGATCGCCAGCGGCACCAGCACGAGGTAGCCGACGAGGATGATCATCGCGAGCTGGACGAGGGGTCCGGCCGCGAAGCGACCTGCGCGGGCGAGGCCGCTGTGGCCGGGTTCTCGATGTGGCGTCGGTGGTGGGGTGGCCGTCTGTTCAGCCGTTGTCACGGTCATGTCCCGTCACCCTCTCTCTTCGTTGAGTGAAGTCGTGTCATCGTCCTTGTGCTCCTTCGGCCGCTAGCTCACGTTCGTCCCGAGCGCCTTCTCGACGTCCGGGTAGAACTGGGCAAGGTCCTGGTAGGTCTTGATCGACTCGGCGCCGTACCACTCCAGGTGGGCCTGGCACATCGCCTCGACCACCGCGCCCTGCGCGTCGCCCGAGCAGTCGGTGTCGACCGGGATCCGGGAGTTGTAGCTCTTGGCGAGCACCTGCTGGGCCTCGTCCGAGGAGAGGAACGAGGTGAGCAGCACGGCGGCGGCCGGGTGCTGGGCGCCGTCTGGGACGTAGAGGTAGGACTCGTTGGCGCTCGTGGGCGACACTGGTGCGACCTCTACCGGGGCGCCGCGGTCCTTGGCGGCCAGGACCAGGTTGATGAGGCTGGTCCCGACGCTGACCTCACCTGATTCGACTGGTGCGGCCGCCTGGGTGAGTGAGGGGGAGTAGTGGGGGTCGAGCTTCGCAAAGCTGCTCGCCCAGTCCAGACCCGCCTCGTCGCCGAGCGACTCATCGAGGTCCCACACGGTCATGAAGGAGCCGCGGGACTCCGCGGAGATCTGTCCGCCCGCCCACTTCTGCTCGAGCAGGTCGTCCCAGGTGTGGGGGACGTCTTCGGGCTTCACCTTGTCGGTGTTGTAGGCCCAGACTTTCGGGGTGGCCCAGACGTAGACGAAGTCGTCCTCGAAGACGTACTCGTCATCGACGCCGTAGGCCGACCAGTCGACGTCCCCGGCGAGCTTCGTCGCCGGGGCGACGGTCAGCCCGCCGGCGTTGGCGACGTCGATCGAGACCTTGCGGGCCTGCTGCTCCACCTGGATCTGGCTGATCTGCTCGGGAGCCTTGACGTTGGAGTAATTGACCTGGATCCCGGGGTACTTCTCCTCGAACAGGTCGATGGCCGGCTGCATCTGGTCCTCGGGGTTCCACGAGGCCCAGTTGACCTCGCCCTCGTCCTTCGCCTGTGCCACCAGCTCTTCGATGGAAGTCGGCAGATCGGCGGTCTTGGTGGTGCCCCCGCAAGCGGTCAGGGTCGCGGCAGTCGCGAGCAGGGCGCACGTTGCGGCGACGTGGCGGCTGGCCAGGTGGCGCCTCAGATTGCTTCGCATGGTCCTTTCCCCTCTCTAGCTCGCGTTGGTCCCCAGGGCCTTCTCGGCCTCGGGGAAGAACTCGGTGAGCTTCGTGTACGCGTCGATGTCGGGCGTTGCAAACCACTCGAGCTTGGCGTCGCAGATGGCCTGGAGGACGGTCGTCTGCCCGGGGTCGGAGCAGTCGGTGTCGACCGGGATCCGGGAGTTGTACGTCTTCGCCAGAGCGGCCTGCGCCTCGTCGCTGGAGAGGAATGAGGTGAGGAGCACCGCGGCCGCGGGGTGGGGCGCGCCGTCGGGGACGTACAGGTAGCTCTCGTTGGCGTTGGTGGGTGAGATCGGCGCGATCTCGATGGGGGCGCCGCTGTTCTTGGCGTCGAGGACGAGGTTGGCGAGGCTGGTGCCGATCTCGACCTGGCCCGACTCGATGAGGGCGTGGGACTCGGTGGTGGTGGGTGTGAAGTGCGGCTTCTGGTCGGCGAAATCCTTGGCCCAGGCGACCGCCTTGTCCTCACCGAGGGCGGGGTCGAGGTCCCACACCGTCATGAACGAGGAGCGGGCCTCGGCCGAGATCTTGCCCCCCGCCCACTGCGGGTCCTGGAGGTCCTCCCAGGTCTTCGGCACGTCGCCGGCGGCGACCTTGTCGGTGTTGTAGGCCCACACCTTGGGCACGGCCCAGATGTAGACCATCTTCTTCTCGAAGACGTTCTCGTCCTCGATGCCGTAGTCGCTCCAGGAGACGTCGTCGGCCATGGCGAGCGAGGGGATGACGGTGAGCCCGCCCGCGTTCGCGACGTCGACGGACACCTTGCCCGCGGACTGCTCGACCTTGATCTGGTTGACCTGGTCCGGGGCCTTGGTGTTGGTGTAGTTGACCTCGATGTCGGGGTACTTCTTCTCGAACAGGTCGATCGCGGGCTGCATCTGCTCGACGGGCTTGGGGGCCGACCACTCGACCTCGCCCTCTTCGTTGGCCTGCTCGACCAGTGTGTCCAGCGACTTGGGGAGGTCGGCGGCCGAGGACGCGTCGCCTCCGCAGGCGGCGAGCGCGCCACAGGCGAGAGAGAGCACCCCGGCCAGGACCGTGAGCCGGCCGGCGCGACGGTTCACGCGCTTGTCCGTCATGAAGCTTGGGATGGTGGTCATGGTTCCTCCTTGGGGGTGGGACCGAGGCCCCTGGCTGATGGTGCTCATCGGGCGACCGTGGCCGCGTCGTAGATCCGGATGGCGTTGTCGCCGAGGACGCCAGCGAGGGCGTCTTCGTCGAGGAACCCCAAGCGCCCCTCGATGTCGTCGCGGAGACCGGCGAGGGTGCCCGCCGACGCGGGGAAGTTGGAACCCCACATGATCCGTCTGGCGCCGAAGATGTCGATCAGGCGCTCGAGGACCTCGCCGGTTTCCGCCTCGGGCGTCTCGTCGAGCCGCTTGAGCGCTGGCGGGGTGATCTTGAGGTGCACCCCGGAGTACGCCGCCAGTCGGCCGAGCTCGTCGAGCAGCGGGTAGGGAGCCCCTCCGGCGGCGTTCGGCCGGCCCATGTGGTCGAGCAGAATGGTGAGCTCCGGATGGACCTGGAGCACCTCGAGGAGCTTGGGAGCGTCCTTCGAGTGCATCTGTATGCACACCGGCAGATGCTGCTCGGCGACGTACTTCCAGACCTTGGTCATGCGCTCGTCGGAGACCCCTGATCCCGGGGTGGGGACCTTCGTGGTGCCGTCCGAGACCCGGATCCGTACGCCGGAGAAACCTCGATTCTCGACCCAGTCACGCAGGTCGTCGACCGCAGTCTCGGAGAGGAAGTCAACGGCGCAGACGCCGACGAGCCGGTCGGGGTGCGCTGCCAGAGCGTCGGCGGCGTAGGAGTTGTCGAAGCCGTAGACGGTCGAGGCGTGGACGAGCGCGGCGCGTTCGACGCCGGCGTCATCGAGTGCCCGAAGCAGACCGTCGATGTCGACCGGTCGGTCTTGGGACCAGGCGGAGCGGGTGCCGCCGAGCGGCGCCGGGGGATAGGCCGCGGTGTCGGGTGAGATCGCGTGGGTGTGCGTGTCGAAGTAGTCCATCAGAGGTCCTTGAGGTCGAGGGAGGAGCCCACGTGCTTCTCGAAGGCGATGAAGAGATCGCGGGCGCGCAGATCGGTGCGGATGACCTGCTGTTCGCGGGCGTAGCGGATGGCGGTGTCGAGGGTGGCCAGCAGGCGGTCGGTGATGCCGTGCTCGACGACGAGTTCGCGGGTGGTGCGGCCGGGCTCGGAGGGTCGAGCGTGCTCGATGCCGGCGGTCAGGGCGCGGTAGACAGCGGCCACGGCGTCTGGGTCGTCCTCGAGCAGGTCGGTGCGTACGACGGCGAGATGGTTGATCGGAACCCAGCCGCGCTCGTGCAGCCAGGCCTGCTGCTGCTCCTGCCAGTCGGTCACGACGGGCACCAGGCCCTCCACGTGGTCGGCGGACCGGGTCCCCATCACGACGGCCTCGATGTCACCGGCCCGCAGAGCGTCGACGAGCTTCGCGTCGGTGCGCTCGACGTTGGCCGGCTCTTGGTAGGTCTCGACGTGGGCTCCTTCGGTGGTCACCCAGGTGATGTCGTCTGACGCTACGCCGTAGGCGTCGCTCAGCACCCCGCGGACCCACAGGCCGGTGGTCTGGCTGTAGGCACGTACGCCGACCCGACGGCCGTGCAGGTCCTCGGGGCGCAGGCGCTGCTCCCCCCAGCTCCACAGCGAGCGATGGTGGAAGTTGCCGTGCAGCACGATCGGCAGGGCGGCGACCCGGACGCCTGCCTCGATGGCCTGGAAGAGGGTGGCGATGGCCATCTCGCACACGTCGTACCGGAGCTCGCGGACCATGGGGGCGAACGCGTGGTTGATCGGCTCGACATCGGCGTAGTCCACCTCGTGGCCGTCGACCGGGATGGTGCCGTCGAGGAGAGGGCGGGTGTGGGGGTAGTCGCGAAGCGCGATCGTGAGTGGTGAGGACATGTGGCTCATCCCCCGAGTCGTTTCGGCGCGACGCCGAGGGCGGACGAGGTGGCGGCGATCAGCCCGTCGAAGTCGACCGGCTTGGGTAGGAGACCCTGGTCGCCCGCGAACCTGGCGGCCGCGGTGACGGCCGGACGGAGCGCCTCGAACCCGACCGGGTGGAGCGGCGGGCCGGGCTTGTCAGCAGCGGACTGCTGGGCGTTGCGGCTGTCCAGCTCGGCGGCCAGCGCGTCGTACAAGGCCAGGATTCCGTCGCGAGCCGCCCTCGCGGTGCTGCCGCGCACCGCGAACACGTGGTTGATCGGCACGAAGCCGACCTCGGCAGCCCACGCCTCAGCAGCGACCGCCGGGTCGGGGATGATGCTGCGTACCCGAGGGTCGTCGGGGCGGTCGTTGCCCATGATGGCGAAGTCGACCCGTCCGGCGAGGAGGTCGTCGGCCAACGAGGCGCCTGACTCGGCCGGGACCGCGAAGTCGGGTTCGAGTACCTCGGGTACGTGACCCCGGCTGTAGGTGCGCCAGGTGATCGAGGCGAGGTCGACGCCGTACTTCTCCGCGAGCACTCCACGCACCCAGACGCCGGTGGTCTGGCTCCAGGCACGTACGCCGCCCGTGCGGCCGGCGAGATCGGCGAGATCCAACGGGTCGACGCTGATCAGCGTCCGGTGCTGGTGGCGTCCCAGCGCGGTCAGGGGGAGAAGAACGACGTCCTTGTCCTGGGCCACGGCCTGCAGCAGCGTGACGATGGCGATCTCGCTCACCTCGTAGCTGGTGTTGTCCAGGAATGCCCGGAACCCGTTGTGCACCGGCCGGAGGGTGGAGGCAGTGACGGGTCCGATGCCGTCGGCATCGGCGAGCGCCGACACGGCGACCTTCTCCAGGATCGGGTCGTTGATCAGGATTTCCATGCTGGTCTCGATGTCTGTGGTGGTGTCGGTGGTCATGGCTCACACGTCCTCGGCGAAGTGGAGGCGGCGGTAGGGCACGCTGAGCACCTCGCGGCTGATGCGTACGTCGACGACGGTCGGAGCCGGGTCGGAGACGAAGGCCCCGATGGCCTGGGAGAGGTCGGTGATGCTGCGGACCGTGGCGCCTCGGCCGCCCATGGCCTTGGCAACGGCACCGAGGTCGGGGGAGGGGATCGCGGTGAGCTCCGGGCGGAGTCCGTGCGCGGCCGACTTGTGGAACTCGGCGCCGAGCGCCTCGTCGTTCATGACGATGACGAGGACCGGCCAGCCGTAGCGGACCGCGGTGTCGAACTCGGCCAGATGCATGATGAAGCTCGCATCGCCCTCGATCACGACCGTGGGCTGCTGTCCTCGCCCGAGGCTCCAGCCCATGGTGATCAGAGGTGCCTGGCCGATCGCGCCGAACATCCCGTAGTTGGTGACGATCTCGCGCGGCTTGGTGAAGAGCATCGTGCCGAAGTCGACCTGGTGACCGCTGCCGAGCACCATCGGGAGGCTTTCGGGCAGCAGCTTGTCGAGCTCGAGAACGACCTCACGCGGGTCGAGTCGGCCGTCCTCCTGATGGAAGGGCTCGCGGAGGATGTCGGCTTCGGCGAGCTGGTTCGCGATGTCGCTGCTGTGGTAGCCCTCGGTAGGGGGTTGGCCTCCTCGCAGCGTTTCGAGCAGCTGGTCGAGGGAGGCGCGTGCGTCTCCTCGGACGTAGCAGTCGACGGGCTGGCCGGTGCCGGTGACGACCTGCTCGGCGTGGTCGAGCTGGATGATCCTGGCGGCGGGGTAGAGGTAGCCGTGCTCGGTGGTGAACTGGTTCAGGCTGGCTCCGACGGCGACCACGCAGTCGGCCTCCTGGAGCAGCTCGTGAGCGGTCTGGGTGCCGTAGAGCCCCGAGATGCCGGCGTAGTAGGGCGTCCGGTCGCGCAGCCAGTTCTTGACCTGGAGCGTGGTGGCGACGATGCCGTGGGTCAGGTCGGTCAGCTCCAGAACCTGGTCGCCGACGTCTGCCGCGCGGGCTCCGCGACCGACGAGTACGACCACGCGCTTGCTGTCCTCGATGATCGTGGCCGCCTGGCGGATCCGTGATGGGTCCGGGATCCGCGGGGCCACGTCGACGAGCTGGGTCGAGGGGATGTAGACGGGTGCTCCGTCGTACTCGGCCAGCTGGACGTCGTTGGGGGCGCTGACCATGACCGGGCGCGAGGTGGTCCGGGCCAGCCAGAAGGCACGGCGGACCGCGTCCTGTGCCTTGGACGGGGTGAGCACGTGCACGAAGCCGCACTCGACGCCCTCGGCGAACTTCTGCTGGTCGAGGTACTGCGTCGCGGTCAGGTCGCCACGGGACGCCTCCCCGCAGAACAGGACCAGTGGCGTACGCGCTCGGCTGGCGCAGACCAGGCTGGTCGCCAGCTGGGTCACGCCCGGGCCGCTGGTCGTGCTGGCGACCCCGGGTGCGCCGGCACCGCGAGCCCAGCCGTCGGCCATCGCGAGCCCCGAGCCCTCATGGCGAACCTCGAGCAGCTCCACGCCACGCTCGGACATGGCGTTCATCCAGTGCATGTTGGCGTCGCCCATCATCCCGAACACGGTCGTCGCGCCTTCGGCGATGAACGCCTCGGCCAGTGCCTCATAGACCTTCACAGCGATGCTCCTTCCAGGTGGTCGGTAGTCGAGAGTCCGCGCTGTTCCAGGGCGGCGGCCAGGCGCGGGAAGACACGCAGGGCGTTGCCGGCGGCGATGGCCGCGATGTCGGTCTCGTTCGGACCCTCCAGCGAGTCCAGCAGCGCGCGGGTGTCGTCGAACCTTCGGCCGGTGTCCGGGTCGATGCCGCGTACGGCGCCGATCATCTCGGAGGCGAACAGGATGTTCGATGTGGGCACGGTGTCGATGAGGAGCTGCATGCCGCGACGCCAGTAGATGCAGGTGTCGAAGAAGATGTTGTCGCCGACGATGTCCCGCAGCTCGCCCCTGCCCTGGTCGAGCATGACGCCCCGGTAGCGGCCCCAGTGGTACGGCACCGCGCCCCCGCCGTGAGGGAGGATCAGCTTCAGGTCCGGGAAGTCGCGGAACAGGTCGGAGGAGATCAGCTGCATGAACGCGGTGGTGTCGCCGTTGAGGTAGTGCGCGCAGGTGCCGTGCACCGCGGGGTTCGCCGACATCGAGGCGTGCACCATCGCGGGTACGCCGAGGTCGACCATGGCCTCGTAGAGCGGGTAGTAGGAGCGGTCGGTGATCGGCGGCGCCGCCCAGCTCCCGTCAGAGGGATCGGGGTTCAGGTTGCACCCGACGAACCCGAGCTCCTCGACGCAGCGGCGCAGCTCCTCGACGCAGGCGTCGACCGGCGAGCCCGGCGACTGCGGTAGCTGGGCCACGCCGACGAAGCTCTGCGGGAACAGCTGGACCGCCCGGTGCACCGTGTCGTTGGCCAGGCGCGACCAGGTCGTGCTCGTCTCCTGGTCGCCGTAGTGGTGGGCCATCTTCCCGGCGATCGGCGAGAGCAGGGCCAGGTCGATCCCGTGCTCGGCCTGGAGTACGAGCTGGCCCTGGCTCAGCGCTGCGGACAGGTCCTCGTCGGGGATCTCGAGTCCGTCGGGCGAGAGGTGGCGGCCGTGCTGCTCGTACTCGTCGATCTGGCGGTCCCGCCACTGCTTGAGGGCGTCGGGAACGGTGGTGAAGTGGGTGTGGCAGTCGATGTACATCTCGGTGGTCTCCTTCTTCAGCGGCCGGCTAGATCGCGGCCGCGATCGAGGCCCGGGTGGCGTACGACCGGGGCGGTCAGGAGCAGTCGGTATCCCTGCTCGATGATCTGCTCGACGTTCTTCTCGGTGACGTGGGGGTGTCCGACGGCGACGCCGTGCTTGGCGCCGACCTCGAGGACCCGGTCCTTGTGCTCGAGGACCGTCGGGTGCTCGTACTGGCGGGGAACGCCGAGCTCCTGGCTCAGATCGCCCTCGCCGATGAGGATCAGGCCGATGCCCGGCACCTGCTCGAGCATCGCGTCGAGATTCTCGACGGCCTCGACGCTCTCGATCATCAGCCCGACGAGGAGCTCGCCGTCGGGGGCGAGCGGCCAGACGTCGGCGCGTTCGTAATACTCCTCCGTCGTGACGCCCCAGTAGCGGGCTGCCCAAGCCGGGCTGTCTCCGCGTAGACCGGCGGGCTCGCCGGCCGGGCGGCCGACACGGGGATAGCGGCAGGCGGCGACGGCGTTGCGGGCGTCCTCGACGGTGTCCACGTGGGGCCAGATGATGCCGAAGGCACCCAGATCGAGAGCCTGCTTCGCGTGCCACTGGGAGCGTTCGCCTCCGTTGGCCGGCACCCGGACGAGAGGAGTCGCCGCAGGAGCGATGCTCTCGCCCTCGTGGATCTGACGACGGTCCAGGAGGTACTGGAAGGCGTCCTTGAGGACGGGTACGTCCCACGGCTTGTGCTCAGCCTCGAACACGAGGGCGTCATAGCCGACCTCGCGAGCGCCGACGGCCGCGGTCGGGTCGGGAGAGAGGAAGCCGCCGAAGACGGTCTCCCCACGTGCCAGCAGGTCGATGACCCGGTTCAGCCGCGTCATGCTCCGGCCCTCCTGCCGGCGCCGTCGGCCCGGGACGAACCGAACACCACCCGCAGGCGCTGCCAGGTCCTACCCAGCCAGGCGGCGAAGCCCCGCTTGGTCTGCTCGGCAGACCGTTCCAGTGCTGCCGTACGCGTTGCGGGGTCCTGCTCGGCGCATGCCTGGGTGAGCTCCTCGGCGAAGGAGCGCGTCATCCGGTCGACCACCACGGTGGCCCCGGTGGTGATCAGCGAGGCGAGCTGGCCGGTGATGTCGACGTCCCCGTCGATCACGACCTCGGAGCCGGACTCGACCGGGACGACCGTGAATTTCGCCTGGCCCTGCACCCGGGTAGAGCCGCGACTGTCAGCGCCGTTTGCCTCGAGAGTGCCGACGTGCTCGACCTCATCCAGGTCGAGCTTGACCCGTGCCGAGAAGGGCACCTTGATCGCCGCGAACCTGACCGTCAGTCGGGCGTCGAAGCTGCCGTCGTCGTGCTGCTCACCCAGCGCCGACCCGTCGATGCAGGCAACGACCTTGGCCGGGTCGGAGATGACCTCCCAGACGATCTTGGGTGGGTGTGGCACCGGCACACGTTCCGTGATTGTGATCAATCTCCGACTCCCTGAACTCGTTTTGTCTAACAATCCGTAACTCGCCGGGACGCTACCACCCTGATTTGCGGATGTGAAGGGCGCCACAAAATAATCTTCATCTTCTGCCAGTCTGGCTGCGGTTAAGCGTGAAACGAGAGCCCAGCTGCGCGGGATCGAAGTTCTCAAGCGTGAGTGACGCGAGTCAGGAGGTCGTGCTACGGTCTCCATATTGTCAAACAATCGAGTTGGAGGATCTATGGAATCGTTGACAATCGCGCTAGGTAGCTACCGGCACAGCGATGCCGTCCTGGACGGACGCGTGCCCGTGGAGGGCTACGTCGTGAAGCCTGTGGAGGTGCGGCCGATCATCGCCGCGTACCGCCGGATGATCCGCGACCTCGAGTTCGACGTCTGTGAGCTGGCCCCGGTCTCCTACCTGATGGCGCGTGAGGCGGGAGTCGCGCTGACCGCGATCCCGGTCTTCCTCAACCGGCGCTTCCACCACGGCGACGTCCAGTGCTCGCCCAGCTCCGGCATCACCGTCCCGCGGGACCTCGAGGGCCGCCGCGTGGGCGTCCGCGCCTACTCCGTGAGCACAGGCGTCTGGGCCCGTGGCGTCCTGGAGGACGAGTACGGCATCGACCTGAGCCAGGTCACCTGGGTCGTCGACGACGACGACCACGTCGAGGGGCGGTCCCCAGCCAACGTGGAGCGGGTGCAGGACGAGCGGTCGCTGAGTCAGCTCCTCGCGGCGAACGAGATCGACGCGGCCTTCACGGGCAACGCCGGGACGGGGCGCGCCGGCAACCCGAAGGACGGATGGGAGTCGGCCACGGAGGCCGCGCCGGTGACCTACCCGCTGTTCGCCGACCGCGAGATCATCGAACGGGACCACTATCTCCGCACCGGGATCTACCCGCTGCACTCGGTCGTGGTGGTCAGGTCCGAGCTCGTCGAGAAGGACCCCGACCTCCCCACCCGGCTCTACGCCGCCTTCGCCGAGGCCAAGAAGATCGCGGCGGCGGAGGACCCGGAGTTCACCGCGCTACCGCGGCTGGCCAAGCAGGGCGCGCTGATCGGCGCCGACCCGATTCCGTACGGCATCTCCTCGAATACGGCCTCACTTGCCGCGCTGCAGCGGTTCAGCAAGGCCCAGGGCCTCATCGACGCCGAGCCGGGGGAGGACCTGTTCGCGCCCGGAGACTACCCCGACAGCTGAGCGCTGACCTGACCCATTCATCGATCCCACGAAGGAGTCCCATGGACATCGTCGACTGCCACACCCACGTCATCTCGCCCGACACCGAGGCCTACCCTCGCTCGCCGCTGGGCGGCAAGCAGTCCGCGTGGGCGAGCACCCGCCCGGTCACCGCGGAAGGCCTGCTCGCCCTCATGGACGCCTCCGGCGTCAATCGATCCGTGCTGGTGCAGGCCACCACCGCGTACGGCTATGACAACTCCTACGTCATCGAGTCCGCGCGTCGCTGGCCCGACCGGTTCATCGCGGTCGGCACCTTCGACCCGCTGGCTCCAAGCGCTCCCGAGCGCCTGGAGAAGGCGATCGCGGCCGGGCTCGCCGGGGTGCGGCTGTTCACCACCGGCAGCACGGTGGCCGAACAGGGGATGTGGTTCGTGGACAAGACCGCGGACGCCTTCTGGTCGGCGGCGGCGACCTCGGGCGTACCTGTCTGTCTCCAGCTCCGCCTGGGAGAGGAGACGCGGCCCGCCCTCACCGAGTTGCTGACCCGCCACCCTGACGTCGTGCTTCTCCTGGACCACTTCGGATACCCCGACGTGGTCGCCTCACCCTCTGGCGCCGCCGCCCTCGTGACCGAGTTCGCCGGCGCCGACAATCTCCATCTCAAGCTCACCCACCGCACGCTCGAGGGCGTACAGCAGATCGGCACCTCGGCCGCGAGCGAGTTCCTGGGCCCGGTCATCGAGGCGTACGGCGCACGCCGGATCGCTTGGGGCTCGAACTGTCCGGCGGCCGACCAGCCGCTCTCGGAGCTGGTCGAGCTGGCGCGGGAGACGTTGGCGCCGCTCGAGGACGCCGACCGCGAGGCGATCATGTCGGGGACCACCCGCCGCCTGTACTCATGGGCCTGAGCTCATGGACCTGAACCTCGGGGCGGGCGCCGGGACCAGCCAACAGGAGACCAGCCAACAGGACCCGTCGAGCAGACACGTGCAGGCCTACCAGGATCTCCGCAACCTCATCGTCTCCGGCTCCTTCGGGCCGAACGCGCGGTTGACGGAGGCGGAGCTGACCGGTGTCCTCGAGGTCTCGCGCGGCACGGTGCGTTCGGTGGTCCTGCGGCTGGCGCAGGAGGGCTACCTCACCAGGGAGCCGAACCGTGGCGTCCGCACCCGGGTGTTCACCGTCGAGGAGGCCGCCAACGTGCTCGAGGCCCGCGAGGTCCTCGAGTCCGCGCTGGCAGGGAAGTGTGCCGAGCTGGCGACCAAGGAGGAGATCGCGGTGCTCAGATCCATCTGGGAGGAGATGGGCACCGCGAAGTACTCCTCGGACGCCACTGCCTACTCCCAGCTGAACCGCCGCTTCCATCAGCACGTCCGGGAGACGGCCCGCCGGCCCATCCTCGCCGGGTTCGTCGACCAACTGGCCTACCCCCTGGTCATGCGTCAGTTCCGCGACCAGACCCGTTCGCACCCCCGTGCCAACTCGCTCGAGGAGCACCACGCCATCCTGACCGCCATCCAGACGCGAAACGGCGACGCCGCAGCCGCGGCGATGCGCCACCACGTCTCCTCGGCCCGGAGGGCGCTGCTGCTCAACACGGCAGTCGGGGCGCACTCAGGCAGCATTTAGCGTCGGTCTGGGGCGTCTCGTGCGGCCCGAGATGCTCCCGCTTCCTCCCGTGGCCTCACACACTTGCAGATCGTGGAGTGGCCGTGTGCACCTCCCGGGTGGAGGTGCACACTGTGTCGGTCTCGATGAGGGTGATGTCTGGTGGTATCGGCTACCAGCTTCTTCTTCGTAGCGTCGTGGCCGGCGACGGAGACCGCGTGTATTCAACGCCGTTGACTCGCTATTACGCCCAGGTCGGAACGCCGCCTGGGCGTCGGATCGGATCCGTCCTCGCGCGTTCGCTGGCGGCGAGATCGGTGCTGGTGATCCGGTGACGGGGAGGGACTCGGGCGTGCGTACCCGGTCGATCAGTCGCCTGATGCGCCTGTCGAGGATGTTCGCGCCATGGTCGACCCGGATGATGTTTCATCTCCTGGGCCACAACGCCAGGTCACGAGTCATTACCGCTACACGACGAGGTCAGCTACCAACACGAACAGCAATGTGATCACCGAAAGCATCGACTGTGCGAGTGTGTAGGTCTTCAGAGTCCCCCGCGTGGACAATCCGAAGAGGCTGCGCAGCATCCAGAATGCGTTGTCAGTGAACTGCCCTGCGAAACAGCCGCCGGCACCAGCCGCCAATACGACAAGAGCGGGCGATAGATCCAGATTGGCGACGAGAGGTGCGACGATCCCGATCGCGGTCAGGCCGGCAACGGTCTGGCCGCCGATGGCGGCCCGGAGCACGGCGGCGACTACCCAAACTAGCAGTAGTGGCAGCGCGGAGCCGATTGCGAAGAGGTCGGCAAGTATCTCTTGCATTCCTGTCTCGGCAACGATGACGCTGAGCGAGCCGGCGACGGCAGTGACCGCAAGAATCGTTCCGACGGTCTCGAGCGCTCTGTCGACAGCTTGCGCCTGCGCATGGATGTCTTGTCGCGCGATGACCTGGGCCAAGGCCACGAGGACACCCGCGAGCATGGCGATCACGGGCGAACCGACGAATTCAAGGAATGCCGACTCGACGCCGACCCTCGACCCGATGATCTCCACCAAGATGAGGATCAGGACGGTGAGGACCGGAGAGAGGGCGGATAGCAAACCCGGCCTCGGAGTCTTCGGATCGGGGTCTTTAATCGGTTCGTCCGATACCGCAGCGGGATCTTCGTCGAGATCGGAGTCCCAGAATCCTCGCCAAGCGACGAGCCTCCCGTAGAGATACGTGGTGGCAACCACGGCGGGCACGGCAACCGCGAAACCAGGAAGCAGCATCTCGCTCGGGGAGAGCGAGAGGGCCCCGGTATAGGCCAGCATCGCAGCTCCCGGCACTACGAGCGCGTTACCAGCGGCGAGTCCGAGCGCGACCGGTCCGGCGAGGAAGGCAGCAGGCTGGTCTGAACGATTGGCGACGCGTCGCGCAATCGGTGCAACGAGGACGAGCAGCACATCGAAGTAGATCGCTGGGGTCACCGTGGCGAGTGTGACTGAGAAGGCATATGGCGAACCGCGACGTCCGACGATGGACACGATTCCGTCGACGATGCGCTGGACCGCGCCGTAGGCGGACATCAGGAACCCCATGATGACACCCAGCGTGATCAGAAGTCCGACCTCGGCCATCAGCGCCCCGAACCCACTGGATAGTCCGGCGGTGACATCCTCGAACGAGACGCCGGTCGCCAGACCAAGCGCGATTGCGCCCAGCAGAAGGGCCAGAACTGGATTCAATCGAAACCGCACGATCGTGACAGCAATGACGACGAAGACGGCGACGAAGACGGCAATCAGCCATGGTGCACTCATGTGCGCTTCCTTTGTTGACAGGGGCTGCGTCCCGCGCAGGGGTGCAGCAGGTGGACGTTATCGGCGCTCGCTGGCATTTGTGCCGCTAGCCAATGCGAGGACCTCAGCTTGGGTTGCCATGGAAACGTCACCTGGAGTGGTCATAGCGAGCGCTCCATGGGCGACGCCGATCTGCACGGCCGTGCGCAGGTCTCTCCCATCAAGAAGGGCAGCGGCGAGACCCGCTACGAAGGAGTCCCCGCCGCCGACGCGGTCGAGGACGTCGAGGTCGAACGGCGTGGCCACTACGCTGCCTGTGTCTCGCGACCAGGCCTGCGCGGCCCAGCCGTTGGAGCTGGCACTTCGTACGGTCCGCGATGTCGCCGCCAGTACCTGCAGGCTGGGAAAGGCGGACACGGCGCCGGCGACGACGTCCTCGAAGTCGACGGGCCCGCCCGGCCCGTGGTCGGGACTGGTTCCCAAGACGGCGCCGAAGTGACCCTCGTTGCCAATCAGCACGTTTACGTGGGGAGCAATCTCCTGGTTCAACACTGCAGCCGCGCCGCAACCGCCCCTGTGCGACCAGAGGCTCGGTCGATAGTTGAGATCGTACGAGACGACCGTGCCGTGGCGTTGTGCGGCGGCGACCGCCTCGAGCACGGTAGCCGCCGTAGTCGAGCTCAGAGCCGCGAAGACGCCGCCCGTGTGGAACCAGCGAACACCGAGATCGCCGAAGAGATGATCCCAATCGACGTCGCCGGGGCGCATCTGGGAAGCAGCCGTACCTGCCCGGTCCGACACTCCAAGCGCACCGCGGACCCCGAATCCGCGCTCGGTGAAGTTGAGACCATTGCGACTCGCGAGACCGAGGCCGTCGAACGGCCGCCAACGGATGTGGGTCGTGTCGACGTCGCCTGATCGAATGAGGGAGGCCACCAGATGCCCGACCTCGTTGTCGGTAAGGGCGGTGACGACGGCTGCTCGCCGACCGAACACGGACGCGAGTCCGCGGGCGACGTTGTACTCACCTCCTCCTTCCCACGGAGTGAACGAACGCGCCGTGCGAATGCGGCCTTCGCCCGGATCCAGCCGCAACATGATCTCGCCGAGCGCTACCACGTCGTATGTGCACTCGTCTGCAGGCCGTAGCGTCAGTGTGGTCACTCGGTCATCACTCGCTCTGGGCGGAATCGGCGGGCGATCGCAACTCCCTCAGCAGCGAGCTCCTGGATCCGGCGGAATTCGCCAGCCGCAACCGTTTCCGGAGCAGCGATCCACGTCCCGCCGACCGCTGCGACGGCATCAATCGACAGGTACTCGCCGAGGTTGGCGGGTGTTATGCCACCGGTTGGGATGAAACGAGTCGATTGAAACGGAGCTGTGAGGGCCCGGAGTGCAGCAGCTCCGCCGGCGGCCTCGGCCGGAAAGAACTTGAGCGCGGTGTGGCCCTGCTTGATGGCGTTCTGTATCTCGGTGGCTGTGACTGCACCTGGCAGATACGAAACGTCACGGATGAGGCAGCGCTCCGACACTTCTGCTGAGAAGCCCGGAGAGATCACGAACTTCGCACCCGCGCTCACCGCCTCGTCCACCTGGGTTCCCGTCAGCACGGTTCCCGCCCCGACCATCACATCGCCGGTCTCAGCGAGGTGGCCGATGGCGTCGACAGCGGCCTCGGTACGAAGGGTCACCTCGATGACGTCGACGCCTCCGTCGACGAGGGCGCGGCCGAGAGGGGCCGCCCGCCGGGCGTCGTCGATGACGACGACCGGAACCAGCATGGCGGCGGCGATCTGCGGCAGGGGAGAGAAGGGAGGGGGATTGGTCATGGAGGCACTCCAAGCGTCGGTGCGGTCAGTCATCGGCGTAACGACGCAGAACGTCCTCGTCGATCTCGATGCCCAGCCCGGGTGCCTGCGGCACGGGGACCCTGCCGTCGTTCATTGTGAAGGGATCGATGAGCAGGTCGGTGCGCAGGGGGTTCTCGGTGGTGTCGAACTCGAGCGCTGGTTCGTTGAGGATCGGGACCGGGTTGGCCGTGTGCGGGGTCGTGGGTGTCGCGGCGAGAACCTGTACGGCGGCCGCAACGGCGATGCCGCTTCCCCACACGTGGGGGACCACCATCACGCCGCATGCCGAGGCCATCGCCTGGATCTTGATCCACTCTGTGATTCCGCCTGCGACAGCGAGGTCAGGCTGGGCGATGTCGACGCATCCGCCCACGATCAGGTCGCGGAATCCGTACCTGGTATACGCGGCTTCGCCGCCGGCGATGGGAACCGGTGAAACATCACGCAGCCGGCGGTACCCCTCGCGGTCCTCGGGGACGACGGGTTCTTCGAACCACCGCACCCCGAGATCCCCCATTGCCAATGCCATCGCGCGGGCACCGGCGAAGGAGTAGCCGTGGTTGCTGTCGACGAGGAGAGTCATTCCGGAACCGACCTGGTCGCGTACGATCTCGAGCCGCCGTAGATCGTCGGCGATGGGCAGCAGGCCGACCTTCACCTTGAGCGTTGTGTAGCCGGCCGCCACCTTGCTCTGGGCTTCGGCGCGCAGCGCACCTTCGTCGATCGTGAAGGGGTCGACCCCGTCGTAGTAGAAGCCGGTGCCGTACGCCGACACCGTGGTTCGGAATGCGCCGCCCAGCAATGTGCTGACGGGTTGCCCGTAGGCCTGGCCTGCGAGGTCCCACAGGGCGATGTCGAGCGCGCTCAATGCCTCGATGAAAGGACCTTGCTGCCCGAAGTCGCGGACTTTCGCGTAGCCGCGCTCCCAGTGCACTCCGGGTGTCCGGGGGTCTTCGCCGATCAGCATCGGTGCGAGTACGGCGTCCACGGCTGACCGGACCGGCTCCGGAGGGCCGTACTGCCCGCCCTCGCCCCAACCGACCTGTCCGGTGTCGGTCTCGACTCGCACGACCAGGCTGTTGCGGTCACGGAAGATGCCTTGTGAAGAGTAGAAGGTGCGCGACATCGGCGCGCGGAGGATGGTGGTCTGGATGTCTACGATCTTCATCGGTCAGCCGCCGACCGGCCGGATGCCGTTGAAGACAACGGCCTTGCCAACCGTCATCTCTTCCATAGCGTCGAACATGTTGTCCCGGCCAAGGCCGCTCTCCTTGCGGGGCATGTAGGGGACATTGCCGGGACGGAAACACGAGGAACCGTTGATCACCACTCCGCCGACCTCCAGCTCATCGGCGACGCGCAGAGCGCGGGTGATGTCCCGCGTCCACACGGCTCCCTGGAGCCCGTAGCGCGAGCTGTTTGCGATCTCGACAGCCTCGGCCTCTGAGGAGAATGTGACGATGGGGACCACCGGCCCGAAGACCTCCTCCGCCACCAGCGTGGAGGTGGATGGAACGCTGCTTAGGACGGTGGGGGTGATGCCGCGCGCGCCGAACCGCTCCCCGCCTGCGACGACTATGGCGCCCTCTTCGATGGCTGTCTGGATCTGGGCGTGGACTCGGTCTGCAGCGCGGTCAGTGATGAGTGGGCCGACGTCCACAGTCGGGTCCGACGGATCGCCGTAGGTCAGATCGGCAGCGACCTTGGCAGCAGCTGCGGTGAACTCCTCGACGATCGACTCGTGGACGAGCCAGACCTTGTCGGCTACGCAGGCTTGGCCGTTGCCTACGGTCATACGTCCGCGGACGATCGATGCCGCGACGTCCTCGATGTCGACATCGTCGAAGACGATGACCGCGTCATTTCCCCCTAGCTCCAGTGACACCTTCTTCAGCTGTTTGCCGGCCTCGGAAGCGATCAGCTTGCCAACCTCTGTGCTGCCGGTGAAGGAGATCATGCCGACCTTCGGATGTGCGACCAGCGCCGCACCGGCGTCCTCTCCGTAGCCCGTCAACAGATGGAAGGCCTCGGCTGGCGCGCCGGCTTCCAGCAGTAGGTCGCCGACCGCGAGACAGGTGAGTGGACAGTCTTCGGGGAGCTTGACGACGACTGAGTTGCCGCCAGCCAGCGCGCCGCCCACCTTGTAGGCGAGCATCTCGACGGGGAAGTTGAACGGGATGATTGCACCGATGACTCCTAGTGGCTGTTTGTAGAGCATCGACAGCCCCGACTCGGCGTTGTGCATGCTGTCCATCGGGTACGTCGCACCGTTGGGGTCCTTGACCCGTTCGGCGATGGTTCGGAAGACCTCGGCTCCCTTGCGGATCTCGAAATCAGCCCACGAGGCCGACTTCCCGTTCTCCTTGATCAGGAGTTCGACCAGACGCTCGCGGTTCTCGAGAATGAGTTGGGCCGTGCGGACCAGGTAGTCGTAGCGACGGTGACCGGGCAGGCGGCTGTTGATCCGTAGTCCGGTGACCGCGTGCTGGATAGCTGAGTCGACGTCGGCGGCGCCGGCCCGAGGGACGGTGTCGACGGTCTCGCCGGTTGCGGGGTTGTCGATGGTGATGGTTTCGCCGTTCACGGCAGTGACGTGCTGCCCGTTGACGAGCATGTCCATGTCAGTTCCCTCCCATGGTGATGACGACCTTGCCGCTGTCGGCGGCATCGGCCACGTTGAATGCCTCTTGGGCCTGGTCGATCGGGTACGTATGGGTGACCATCGACGCAAGGTCGATGTCACGGTCGGCGACGTACTCCATGAGGTGGCGGAGCTCGCTGATGCCGAACACCCAGGACCCGACGATGGTCAGCTGCTTGTGGATGACCTGCTCGCTCACGTTCATCTCTGCGGTACCGCCCTCGCCGACGAAGGCGACACAGCCGAGCAGGGCAGCGACGTCGAGAAGGAGGGAGCGACCGGGTGCACTCCCGGAGCAATCGACGCCGACCGTCGCGCCTCGACCGCCTGTCAGGGCTCGGACTTCGGCGACCACGTCGTCGGACGTCGGGTCGAGGACGAGGTCGGCACCCGCCGCTACGGCCAGTTTGCGGCGCTCTTCGGAGAGGTCGATCGCGACGACCAGCGCTCCGAATGACTTGGCGAACAGCACACCCGCGAGGCCAACGGGTCCCAGTCCGGTGATTGCGACGACGTCGCGTGCTGTGGTCTGCAGCTTGACCAGCGCGTTGAACGCTGTGCCCGCACCGCATGCGCAATAGCTGGCATCGGCGAGCGAGAGCCCGTCGGGAACCTCGATACAGTCCCGCGCCTCAGCCACCATGTATTCGGCGAACGAGCCGTCGATGTCAAAGCCGTAGGTCTGCTTGTCGGCGCAGTGCATCGGCAGGTCACGGGTGCACCAGTCGCAATCACCGCATCCTGAGATGTGGTGAACCACAACTCGCTGGCCGACCGCTAGGGACGTGACACCGTCGCCGATGGACTCGACCACTCCCGCAGGCTCATGGCCGGGCGCTACGTTCGGGTCGATGGACACGCCCAGGCGCGGCTTACCGCGCTCTGAGCTGGGCACTCGGAAGAGATAGTGGAGGTCGCTACCGCAGACACCGGCCGCCTCGATCCTCAACCGCACCTGGCCAGGTCCCGGCTCCGCAACAGGTCCCGAGACGACCTCGACTGTCCTGTCACCCCCGAAGTAGAGGTGCTTGCCTTCCATGCTCATTCCTTCCGATCGTGTGCTGGACTCGCCTGTCACTTGGTCTCGAGGCTGTAGGTGTCGACGACCTTCTGCAGGGTTGCCTTGTTCTTCTGATCCACGTTGGCGAGGTAGTCGTCGACGTTGGAGGCGTCCACCAGTTGGGTGGGCAGCACGGTGGCTGCGTCGACCTCTCCGTCAGTGGCGATGAGGTAGGCGAGGGCAATCGCGGTGGCGCCCATCTCGTACGGAACCTGGTCGATGGTGAATGCCATGGTCCCGGCCTTGATAGCCCCAAAGGCTTCGGGTGTGCCGTCGAAGCCCCCGAGCACAACGTCTCCGGCGAGCTTGCGTGACTTCAACGCTTCCAGGCCGCCGAGGGCCATCGTGTCGGAGGCGCCCCAGAGAGCGGAGAGCCCCTGATTGGCCTGAAGGATGTTCTCGGTGACGGTCTGCCCTTCGCTGCGATCGAGGTTGGCGATCTGTGAGGACACGATCTTTGCCTTCGGGTTGCTGCCCAACCCCTCCTCGAAGCCGACTTGGCGTTGGGTGACGATGTCGCGGCCAGGTGTCCCCTCGAGGACCGCGACATCGCCGCCGTCGGGCAGTGCTTTGGCAACGTACTCGCCGGCCAGCTTCCCGCCCTGTTTGTTGTCTGCGATGACAGATGCGTCGACATCGGTCGTTACGGTGATTCCGTCGGTGACCACCGGGATATCGGCGGACCGAGCCTCCTCGATGGCGCCGTTGATGGCGTCGGAGCTGGTCGGGTCGATCTGGATCACATCGGGGCGTTGCGCCATGAGGTTCTCGATCGCGGTGACCTGGGCGCCCGGGTCGTAGGCGGTGGAGGCAGGGTTCGTCACCTGATTCAGCTCCACGCCCAGGGCCGCAGCCATGTCCTTCGAGCCCTGTGAGAACGACGCGTACCAGGGGTTGTCGAGGGTCGGGATGCTCTGCCCGATCACGACGCCGTCGGATTCGCTGCCTCCGCCGGCTCGGGTGCAGGCCGCTAGAGAGAGCCCGAGGGCGAGGACCGCTGGTACGGCGACCAGGGCCCGCGCGCGCTGCACGAGGGTGTTGCGGGTGGTGGTGGACATCATCGTCTGTTTCTCCTGTCGAGTGCGACAGCGGCCAAGATCAAGCCGCCGACAAGTAGGCCCTGGTAGTAGGGCGAGACGTTGAGCAGGTTGAGGCCGTTGTTGATGACCGTGATCAGGAGCGTCCCGATCATGGCGCCCCACATCGACCCCCGGCCGCCACTCAGGCTGGTGCCGCCGATGACGACGGCGGCGATGACCATCAGCTCGACGCCGGCGCCGGCTGTTGGCTGGCCGGAGTTCTGACGGGCGGCCAAGACGATGCCGGCGAACCCGGCAAGCAGCCCCATCACGGCATAGACCGTCGCCTTCCACCGCGCCGTGTTGACTCCTGAGAGGAAAGCGACCTGCTCACCGCCGCCGATGGCAACGGCGTAACGGCCGATGAGCGTGCGCTTGAGGACGATGCCGGCGATCAGGGCAACGACCGCAGCCAAGATGACCGGCACCGGGATGGGTCCCACCGCACCCTGGCCGAGATATGTGAAGCCGTCGGGCAGGTTGCTGATCGGGAGGCCCTGACTGTAGGCGAGAGCCACGCTGCTCCCGACCGTCATCGTCCCAAGGGTCACGATGAACGCGGGCATTCGAGCCACGGCGACCAGGACACCGTTGACCAGGCCGAATCCGAGACCTACGAGCAGGCCGATTGCGATCGCTGCTGGGATCGGGAGCCCGTCACGCAACATTCCGGCTGTGAGCGTTCCGCTCACGGCAACCACGGCACCGACTGAGAGGTCGATCCCGCCGGTCACGATCACGAAGACCATGCCAGCCGCCAAGATCGCAGTCACGGCACTCTGTCGCAAGATGTTGAAGAGGTTGTACTGCGTGAGGAAGTCTGCCGACAGGGCGGTGAAGATGATGCACACGATCAGCAGACCTGCGATGGACTGGCCCTGAGAGAGCAGGTTCAATACTCGCGCTTTGCGGTCGTGAACGTCGTCGGCTTCAGCGGCCACGACGGGGGCGGTGGCCACGGCGGGCCGGACAAGCTGGTTTTCACTAGAAGGCATGCTTCATGACCTCTTCCTCGGTGAGTTCGACGTTGTCGAGGTGAGCGGTCACGCGGCCTTGCCTCATGACCAGGATTCGATGGCAGAGCGACAGCAGTTCCTCGGTCTCGGATGAGACGACGATGACCGCGGCTCCGCGCTCGGCTGCGTCGCGAATGATCTGCCAGATACCGGCGCGAGCGCCGACGTCGACGCCCTTCGACGGCTCGTCGAAGATGACGACGGGATAGTCCCTGAGCAGCCAGCGACCGATCAGGACCTTCTGCTGGTTTCCACCGCTGAGCAGCCCGATGTCGATGTTCGAACGACGTGGTCGGACGTCGAAGTTCTCGATGCACTGGGCCGTCATCCGTCGCACCGCCCGGCCGTCGATCCAGCCTGCGGTCGAGAGCGCAGCGAGGTGCGGCAGAGACACGTTGGTCTCGACGGAGTGGTCGAGGAGCAGCCCCTGAGTCTTGCGATCCTCCGGGACCATGACGATTCCAGCGGCCTGTGCCTGTCGCGGGCTGCGGGCGCGAATTGCCCGACCAGTCAGTTCGACCGTGCCAGCCGTGATCTTCTCGAGGCCGACCAACGCACGCACAGTCTCGGTGCGGCCAGCGCCGACGAGCCCGGCCATCCCGAGGATCTCGCCCGCGCGGACATCGAACGAGACGTCGGACACCTGGCCAGTCGTAGAGAGATCCCGAACTCGCAGGGCAGGTGTTGCGCTCGCGTCGAGGTTTCGGAGGCCCTCGACGCGGACCTCCGACGAGGTCGCCACCTCGTTCTCGAGCGTCCGCCCGAGCATCGTTGAGACGAGCTCGTCTCGAGTGGTCTCGCTGGTGGTCAGCGTCGTGATCATGTGGCCGTCTCGCATGATGCTCACCCGGTCAGCGAGCGCGAAGACCTCGACCAACTTGTGGGTGATGTAGATGACCGAGATGCCGCGCGCAGTCAGCCGTCGCACCGCTTGGTGCAAGCGCTCGATCTCTCCGGACGACAGTGCCGCCGTGGGCTCGTCCATGATCACGACTTTTGCGTCGGACGCGAGCGCCTTGGCGATCTCGATCAGCTGACGCTCACCTGATGAGAGGGCATCGACCATGTCCGTGGGACGGGCGCGGGACCCAGCCTCCGCCAGCGCGGATGTGGCGATCGCATTCATGTGCCGGCGTTTCAGGAAGAGCGCCCGCGTCTGTTCGCTGCCGAGCGCGATGTTGCTGGCACAGTCGAGTTGGGGAACCAAGCTGAGTTCCTGATAGACGGTCGAGATACCCGCCCCGACCGCTTGGCCCGGCGTACGGAAGTCCATGACCTGTCCGTCGAGGGTGACGGTGCCTTCGTCGGGCCGGTGCACGCCGGCGATCACCTTGGTCAGGGTCGACTTGCCGGCACCGTTCTCTCCGATGAGCGCATGAACCTCACCAGGGAGAACGCGCAGGTCGACACCATGGAGAACCGTAGTTGCGCCGAACACTTTGACCGCCCCCTCGACCAGTAGGCGAGGAGCGGCCGCGTCGGCGGCTGCTGTCTGTGTGTCTGTCGTCACAGCCGAGGACGTTAGGTGCCGCCGAAACATTCTGTCAAGGGGTGACCAGTTGTCAGACCAGTAAATCTTTGCGTAGTCCGCGTGGAGCGTCCTATGTGGCGCGGGATCCCGTTGGTACGGCTGATTACGGCGAGAATGCCGGTGCTGACCGTCACCCTTCAAAGGTAGGAAAGATCCCTTTATAGGATGTTCAGACCAGATCTATGGTAGGAATTCGGGTAGCGCCCGCAGTCATACATCGCCCAGGAGGTCCCGCCATGCAGACGCGTCGAACCCTGGCGCAGTCGATTGCCGCATCACTCGTCGATGCCATTCAGGCGGGGGAGTTCGCCCCGGGGGATCGGTTGCCTCCCGAGCGCGACCTCATGGAGCGTTACGAGGCCGGGCGCAACACGATCCGCGAGGCTGTTCAGGTCTTGGTGGCTCGGGGCATCCTCGACGTCCGCCCTGGCCGGGGCACCACGGTCCTGAAGGCAGCGCCTTCCGTTCTGCCGGAGACGACCGCGGTGCTCGATGCTGCCGTGCGCCAGCGTCGCGACCCCGTGATCGCGACTGACAACATCACTCCGATCCACCGCGCGAACGTGCCTTTAGCCGTCGCGGCCCAGCTGCAGGAGCTCTTGGCCGCGGGTCAGTTCGCGCCCGGCGACAAGCTTCCTTCGGAGCGGGTCTTGGGTGAGCAGTTCGGGGTTGGCCGTACATCGATTCGTGAAGCGCTACGCCGACTCGAGGTCCAGGGCCTGGTAGAGATCCGGCATGGGATCGGGACCATAGTGACTGAACCGCCTGCCGATGAAGGGGCGGCCCATGACAGCGAGTTGCTCCTGCTCGATGGAATCACCGTGCCCGAGCTTCTTGAAGTTCGCCGCGGCCTCGAACGGGAAGCCGCACGGCTGGCCGCTGGCCGGATGACCAGCGGCGACCGCCGACGCATCAAGGACCTCTTGGTGCGCCTCGAAGATGACAGCCTCACTGACGAGGAGTTCATCGACGCGGATGTCGAGTTCCACCAGGCCATCGCAGAGATGAGCCGCAACAGCCTACTGCACCGAATGGTTCATCAGCTCAAGAACGAGCACCGTGCCTATTCGATGAAAGTCATCCAGTTACCGGGCCGCCGAGCGAACGCGAACCAGGACCATCATGCGATCGCAGATGCGCTTGTGTCGGGTGATCCTGACGCCGCTGAAGAGGCCATCACTCGTCACCTCTCGATGGTTCACGACGAGATCGCTACAGCCCTTGACCTGTGACTTCACTGCTCTCTGAAGTGGCGCATGCAAACTTGACCGCCAGAGCACCGCGCACGGTCGTGGGGCGGCGGCGTCACTCGATGAAGTCGAGGATGGCATCGTGTTTCTGGCCGCGTCCGACCTTGTTCGTCTCGCACTTGGCTTGATGAGGCCATACTCCAGAGCATTTGAGCTTGTAGGGCTTCGTGTCTCACCTGGGCTCGGTGTCGACAGTCACGTTTGTGGTCACGAACCGACGATGAGGTCGGAGACAGCGCTCCCGATCGCCACTCCTGACGCGCCTTGGCGAAGAAACTCCGGTGCGTTGCGGGGCGTCATGCCGCCAGTTGCGATGAAGCGCACCGTCGGGAATGGACCGTGAATCTGCCGCAGCCAATCGCTCCCTAGGCTGGCGGCCGGGAACATCTTCAACCAGGTGAGGCCCGCTCGGACTGCACGCGCCACATCGGTTGCAGTGGCTACCCCCGGCAGGATTGGCAAACTGATGTCGGCGGCAGCCTGAACAACGTCGAGGTCAAAGTCGGGAGTCACGACGAAACTGCCACCAGCATGCTTGACTGCTTCCAGTTGGTCCGTTGTGAGAATCGTGCCGGCGCCGACGCAGCGGCCAGCGGAGCGTGCCTTCGCTGCTAGTACTTCTAGCGTCTCGAGGTCGCCTGAGGTCTGCACAGGGACCTCGACGAGCGCGATCCCGGCCGCCCAAGCAAGTTCGGCAAGTTCGATGGTCCGGTCCAGGCCGAGGCCGCGAAGGATTGCCATATACGGGGAATCTCTGAACCCTTCTTCGAACCAAGTGTTGTCGAGCGTCACGCGGGGGCCTCCTCGGGAGAATGACTGCTCTGGGTCGGCTCCTGCCATCCCAGATCGAATGAGATGGCCCGCGCCGTCTCTGTGAGCGGCTGGAGGACCTTCTCCTCGAGCGCGGGCAGATCGTTGATGGCTTTAAGGTCGGTGATAGAGATGGCGGCTACGACGCCGCCGCTAGAGTCGCGGATGGGTACGCCGATGCAGTTGACGTATCCCTCCAACTCGCCGTCGTCGACTGCCCAGCCTCGCTCGCGCACCATTGCGAGTTCGACTTCGAGATCGGCTGCAGACGTGAGGGTCCGGTCGGTGAAGGGGGTGAACTCGTGCCCATCGAGCAGACGTGATCGCTCCTCTGCAGGTTGGAAAGCAAGGATCGCCTTGGCCACTGACGCAGTGTGAAGGGGGACAGCGTCGCCGATTCGGGAAGCGAGGCGGATGGAGCGCCGCGGCTCGATCTTGTCGACGTACACGACTTGATCAGGATGAAGCTCGGCGAGGTGGACGGTCTGGTCGAAGAGCTCGCTTAGAGATCCGAGGCGTGGATGTGCGATGCGGTTGAGTCGGAACTGGTCAAGGGCGTTGTTTGCGAGGGTGATCAGCCCGGGGCCGATGCCGTACCTGCCGTCCGGAAGCTTCCGGAGAAGTCGCTGGCTGGCAAGCGCGTTCATGACGCGCAGTGTCGTGGAGCGGTGGACATCGAGGCGTCGTGCTACATCGGAGGGCGTCGCGGGTCCATCGCTGATGATGGTCAGAACCGACATTGCGCGTTCAATGCTCTGCAGCATGATGATCTTCTTCCGGGACGACGAAATCGGCGGTTGACTGCAGCGTACGTGCGGCCATGCAATGGCCGCGTCGCAGCATCTCCGTGACCGAGGCGCCGGTCAGGCGTCCGTGGAGCACGCCCGCGGCGAAGGAGTCGCCGGCGCCGACCGGCTCGAGGACCGGGACTTCAAGCGCCTTCTCAAAATCTAGTTCGTTGCCGTGGAAGTACCAGGCGCCGACGGGCCCGTCCTTGACGATGAGGTCGTTGGCTGACCCGAGGAGGTTTCGTACATCCGCAGGCTGAGGAGTGCCCCAAAGGGATTGGGCTTCATCGAGACCGACGAGAACCAAGTCGGAGGATTTGGCAAGCTCGCGCAAGACTTCCGGCGCGTCACCGTCCGGCCATAGCTGCGGTCGATAGTTGACATCGAAGGAGATCTCGAAGTTGAACTGATCCCGCAACTGGAAGAGTTTCTCGGTCAGTGCTCGGCAGGTCGTGGAGAGCGCGGGAGTGATGCCCGAGATATGCACGAGCGCCACGCCGTCCAACAGTTCAGGGACGAGAGCCGTCGACGTGAGCGCTGAGGCCGCGCTGTTGGCGCGGTAGTAGTAGACAGTCGTCGTGCCGCATCGAGCATCCTTGAAGTAGACGCCGGTGTTTCTCGATGAATCACGTTCGATCCAAGTTGTGTCGACGCCGCCTTGGACCATTCCGTGCTCGATCATGTCTCCGAACGGATCCCTTCCGAGCCGCGAGAGGTAAGTCACCCGGTGCCCGAGGTGGGCCAGGTACAGGGAGACCGTCGACTCGGCGCCGGCGAAGCCGAGGCGTAGTTCTTCAGCCTCGCCGAGACGAAGTCCCGGCGGAGGCACGATCTGAGCCATGGTCTCGCCGATGCACAGAACCCGTGTCGCTCCGCCGCCTGTGAACCCATTCATGCTGGCGCCGCTCAGATGCGGCCGAAGCGGTCGAGCAGATCCTGGAACGTGGCGCCTTCGAGGATGAGGTCGCGCATGGCAGCCTCGTTCTCGGCGATCTGATTCGCACGCTCATAGACGTCCTTGAGTTCGTCCGATGGTACGACTGCGACCCCGATCTCGTCCGCAACCACAAGGTCGCCGGGATGGACGATTACCCCGCCGCATGACACGGGCACGTTGATGGCCAGCGGCTCGCGGCGGCCGCTGAGCGCCGTGTGGGCCTGGCGTGGGCCATATGCCTTGGACGAGATGGGGAAGTCAAGGAAGCGTGCCTCGTCGGTGTCTCGGCAACTGCCGTCGATTACCGCTCCCACCAGGCCGGCGTTCTTAGCTAGGCCAGTCATGAGGCCACCCCAGATCGAGGTTTCGGTTTCGCCGAAGGCGTCGATGACGACCACGTCTCCTGGTTGCGCGACGGTAAAGATATCGAGGCAGTCGACGATGTCGCCCGCAGTGAGACGCACTGTGAGGGCGGGCCCAATGATCTTCTTCGGAGCTGCGCAGGGCTTGATGTCGTGGCGCATGGTGCCTTGGCGTCCCAAAGCATCGGACACCACACACGACAACGACATGACGCCCTCGAGACCGAGAAACTTGTCGATCGCGTCTTGGTCGATCTGGGCGCGGTCTTTGATGGTGACACTCACGATTGTCTCCTTGGTGTGATCGGTTGTGCGAAGCGTGGGGCGGCCGGGAGGGTGGCGTCGCACGCCACCCT
>JALZDD010000640.1 GCA_030862715.1 Actinomycetota bacterium
GCGTGAGGTCACTCGGCGAAGGACTCCACGGGCGGGCAGGAGCAGACCAGATTGCGGTCGCCGTAGGTGTTGTCGATGCGGGCCACCGGCGGCCAGTACTTGTCCGGGTCGATGCCGCGCGGGAAGACTGCCTCCTCGCGCGAGTAGGCACGGTCCCAGTCGCCGACGAGCGCGCGGGAGGTGTGCGGGGCACCGCGCAGGACCGAGGTCTCGGCGGTCCACTCACCCGAGGCGACCCGGTCGATCTCACCCTTGATCGCGATCATCGCGTCGATGAACCGGTCCAGCTCGCCGAGGTCCTCGGACTCGGTCGGTTCGACCATCAGCGTGCCGGCGACCGGGAAGGACATCGTCGGGGCGTGGAATCCGTAGTCGATGAGCCGCTTGGCGACGTCGTCGACGGTGACACCGGTCTCCTTCGTGATCGGCCGCAGGTCGAGGATGCACTCGTGCGCGACCAGCCCGGTCTCGCCGCGGTAGAGCACCGGGAAGTGCTCGTCGAGGCGTGCGGCCACGTAGTTGGCCGACAGCACCGCGGCGGACGTCGCCCGGGTCAGACCCTCGGCGCCCATGAGCCGGACGTAGGCCCACGAGATCGGCAGGATGCCGGCCGAGCCGTACGGAGCGGCCGAGATCGCACCGATGCCCGAGCGCTTCGAGGCGTCCGGGTGCAGGGAGTGCGAAGGCAGGTAGGGCGCCAGGTGGGAACGGACCGCGACCGGACCGACCCCCGGGCCGCCACCGCCGTGCGGGATACAGAAGGTCTTGTGCAGGTTGAGGTGGGAGACGTCGCCGCCGAACTCGCCGGGCTTGGCGTAGCCCAGGAGCGCGTTGAAGTTGGCGCCGTCGATGTAGACCTGACCACCGGCCTCGTGGACCAGCGAGCAGACCTCGGTGATGCCCTCCTCGTAGACCCCGTGGGTCGAGGGGTAGGTCACCATGATCGCGGCGACGTTCTCACCGTGGGCGTCGAGCTTGGCCCGCAGGTCGTCGAGATCGACGGTGCCGTCCTCGGAAGACTTCACGACCTCGACCTTCATCCCGGCCATCACGGCCGAGGCGGCGTTGGTGCCGTGCGCCGAGGATGGCATCAGGCAGATCTTGCGGTGCCCCTGGCCCTGTGCGTCCAGGTAGCCCCGGATCGCCATCAGGCCGGCGAACTCGCCCTGCGACCCGGCGTTCGGCTGGATGGAGACCTCGTCGTAGCCGGTGACCTCGGCCAGCCACCCCTCCAGCTCCCCGACGAGGCGCGTGTAGCCTGCGGCGTCCTCGGCGGGCACGAACGGGTGCAGGTCGGCGAAGCCAGGCAGCGAGATCGGCTCCATCTCGGTGGTCGCGTTGAGCTTCATGGTGCATGAGCCGAGCGGGATCATGCCCTTGTCGAGCGCGTAGTCGCGCGCCGCCAGCTTGTGCAGGTAGCGCAGCATCTGGGTCTCGCTGTGGTGCGCGTTGAAGACCTCGTGGGTGAGGTAGTCGGTGGTGCGCAGCAGGCCGTCGGGCAGCGCGCTGGCCGTGGTGCGGTCGATCTCGTCGAGGTCGACGCCCGAGACGCCGAAGGCGTTGAGCACGGCCGACAGGGTCGAGCGGGTGGTCGCTTCCGAGGTCGAGATGCCCACGGTGTCGGCGTCCACGAGACGAAGATGTACGCCGAACCGACGCGCCGCGGTGACGACATCGGCCGCCCGCCCGGGCACGGTGACGCCCAGCGTGTCGAAGAACGTCTCCGAGACCAGCGGTAGCCCGGCCGACTTGAGCGCGGCGGCGAGGACCGCGGCGTAGCGGTGCGTGCGGGTCGCGATCGTCCGCAGCCCGGCGGGGCCGTGGTAGACGGCGTACATAGAAGCGCCGACGGCCAGCAGCACCTGCGCGGTGCAGATGTTGGAGGTCGCCTTCTCGCGGCGGATGTGCTGCTCGCGGGTCTGGAGCGCGAGACGGTACGCGGGCCGTCCCTCGGCATCGATCGAGACGCCAACAAGACGACCGGGCAGGTGCCGCTCGATCCCCTCGTGGACGGCCATGTAGCCGGCGTGCGGCCCGCCGTAGAAGAGCGGGATGCCGAAGCGCTGGGTCGAGCCGACGACGACATCGGCGCCAAGGGCGCCGGGCGCCTCGAGAACGGTGAGAGCGAGCAGGTCGGCGGCGACGACCGCGAGCGCGCCCCGCTCATGGGCGGCGTCGATGACCGGCTTGAGGTCGGGAACACGACCGGAGGCGCCGGGATACTGCACCAGCACGCCGATAGCGTCGCCCTCGGGCAGACCCTGCGAGAGGTCGGCCACGACGACCTCGAGGCCCATCGCCTCCGCGCGCACCTTCACGACCTCGATCGACTGCGGCAGGGCGTCGGCGTCGATGATGAACGGAGCCCTGCCATTTTTCTGGGTGACCTTGCGGTTGGCCCGGTGCACCAGCGCCAGCGCCTCGGCGGCCGCGGTGCCCTCGTCCAAGAGCGAGGAGTTGGCCACCGGCAGGCCGGTCAGGTCGCCGACCATGGTCTGGAAGTTGATGAGCGCCTCGAGGCGTCCCTGGGAGATCTCGGGCTGGTAGGGCGTGTAGGCGGTGTACCAGCTCGGG
>JALZDD010000658.1 GCA_030862715.1 Actinomycetota bacterium
TGGCCGCCGAGCTCAACGCCGCCGGGATCGGGCCGGGGGACAAGGTCGGGCTGCGGATCGCGAGCGGCACCACCGACCTGTACGTCGCGATCCTCGGGATCCTCTGCGCGGGCGCTGCCTACGTGCCGGTCGACGCCGACGACCCCGAGGAGCGGGCCCGATTGGTCTTCGGTGAGGCGAAGGTCGCCGCGGTCGTGACCAACGACCTGCGGGTCACACTGATTCCGATGGTCGGGCTTGGCGATCCCGGCGAGGCACGCGAGGAACGCGAGCCGGAGGAGCCGTCGACCGAGGACGACGCGTGGGTGATCTTCACCTCCGGGTCGACCGGCACGCCGAAGGGTGTCGCGGTCACCCACCGCAACGCCGCGGCGTTCGTCGACGCCGAGTCGCGCCTCTTCCTCCAGGACGCCCCGATCGGGGTCGGCGACCGGGTGATGGCGGGACTTTCGGTCGCCTTCGACGCGAGCTGTGAGGAGATCTGGCTGGCGTGGCGCTACGGCGCCTGCCTGGTCCCGGCCCCACGGGCGCTGGTGCGGTCGGGGGTCGACGTCGGCCCGTGGCTGGTCGCCAACCAGATCACCATCGTCTCGACCGTGCCCACGCTGGTCGCGCTGTGGCCGCCGTCCTCGCTCGACAGGCTCCGGCTGCTGATCACCGGCGGCGAGGCGATCCCGCCGGAGCTCGCCGCCCGCCTGGTCACGCCCGACCGGGAGGTGTGGAACACCTACGGTCCGACCGAGGCGACGGTGGTGGCCTGCGGCGCCCAGCTGACTGCCGAGGGGCCGGTACGGATCGGCCTCCCGCTCGACGGCTGGGACCTCGCCGTCGTCGACCCCGCGACGGGCGTCCTTGTCCCCGAGGGCGAGACCGGCGAGCTGATCATCGGCGGCGTCGGCCTGGCGCGCTATCTCGACGCCGCCAAGGACGCCGAGAAGTACGCCCCGATGCCCACCCTCGGCTGGGAGCGCGCCTACCGCTCCGGCGATCTGGTCGTCAACGACCCCGCCGGGCTGCTCTTCGGCGGGCGAGCCGACGACCAGATCAAGCTCGGCGGCCGGCGCATCGAGCTCGGCGAGATCGACAGCGCCCTCCTGCAGCTGGACGGGGTCGTCGGCGCCGCGGCGGCGGTGCGGCGGAGCGCCGCGGGCAACAGCCTGCTGGTCGGCTACGTCACCGTCGACGACACCTTCGACCAGGCCACCTCCGTCGCCCGGCTCCGGTCCGACATGCCGGCGGCCCTGGTCCCGCGGCTGGCCGTGGTCGACAGTCTCCCGACGCGTACGAGCGGGAAGGTCGACCGCGACGCACTGCCCTGGCCGCTCGCCTCAGCCGCGGGTTCGGGGGAGGGGCTCAGCGACACCGAGGCCTGGCTGGCCGGGCTGTGGAACGACGTCCTCGGCGCCGAGGTCACCGGGCCGACGGCGGACTTCTTCGACCTCGGCGGCGGCAGTCTCACCGCGGCCCAGATGGTCAGCCTGATCCGCGAGCGCTTCCCCGAGGTTGCACTCGGCGACATCTACGACCGGCCGAAGCTCGGCGCGCTGGCCACCTACATCGACGAGATGGGCAGTTCCGCCGCGGTCTCGGAGCACGAGGTGCCGGCCGTACGCCTCAAGACCCAGGTCGCACAGGTGATCGCCACGATCCTGCTGCGCTGCCTTGCGGCGCCGCGCTGGCTGACCTGGATCGCGCTCGGGACGACGCTCGCCCAGCCATGGGCGCCCTGGCTGCCCTCGCTCAGCTGGTGGGTTCTCGTGCCGGCCGTCCTCGCCTTCCTGACCCCGCCCGGCCGAATGCTGCTCGCCGCGGGCGCGGCGCGGCTCATCCTGCACGGCGTACGTCCGGGGGAGCACCCCCGCGGCGGCAAGGTCCATCTCCGGCTCTGGCTGGCGACGCACGCGGTCGATGAGCTCGGAGCCCACGGTCTCGCCGGGGCACCGTGGATGCTCTGGTACGCCCGGCTGCTCGGCGTGCGGAGGGGCAAGAACGTCGACCTGCACAGCCTCCCGCCGGTCACCGGCATGCTCACCCTCGGCAAGGGCTGCTCGATCGAGCAGGAGGTCGACCTCTCCGGTCACTGGATCGAGGGCGACGTGCTCCATCTCGGCGAGGTCGAGGTGGGTGAGCGGGCCCGGGTCGGGGCGCGGTCGACGCTGCTGCCCGGCGCCCGGGTCGGCGACGACGCCGAGGTCGGACCGGGTTCGGCGGTCTTCGGCGAGGTCCCGGCGGGCGAGTTCTGGTCGGGTTCGCCGGCCGTACGCGCTGCCAGAGAGGCCCGCGGACCGTGGCAGCCGCCCGAGGCGCGAGC
>JALZDD010000715.1 GCA_030862715.1 Actinomycetota bacterium
GCGTGGGAGATCAGGCCGAGGTCGAGCTCGCCGGCCAGCGTACGTCGCTGGAGGCGGTCGGAGGTGTCCTCGACGAGCTCGACGCTGACGCCGGGATGCTCCCGGTGGAAGGTCGCGACGGCGTCGAGGAAGCCGGGGATCGTGCAGCCGGCGATCATCCCGAGGCGTACCTGGCCGTGGATCAGGTCGCTCAGCTCGTCGGCGCTCTGCCGAACCCCCTCGATCGCCCGGATCGCGTCGCGGGCGCGGGGGAGGAGCGTCTCGCCGGCGTGGGTGAGACGTACGTTGCGGGGACCCCGGACGAGCAGGTCGTGGCCGAGCTCGCGCTCGAGCTTGGCCAGCTGGGCGCTGATGCCCGACTGGCTCACGTGGAGGCGCTGCGCCGCGGCCGTGAACGAGCCGTGATCGACGACGGCGACGAAGTAGCGGAGCTGTCCGATTTCCATCACTGCTGATGCTAGCAAGTAGCAGAACTATCTGTTTGAGTGTTCGCGCGCCTCGGGTCAGGCTGGGAAATGAAAGCCCCATCGACCTGAGGAGATCCCATGACCGCATCCGCTGCCGAGCTCGCTGAGGCGTACTTCACGGCCTGGCAGGAGCGTGATTTCACCCGCCTGCGCAGCCTGCTGGCCGACGACGTGAGCTTCGCCGGCCCGCTCGCCACGATCGAGGGCGCCGACGAGTGCGTCACCGGTCTGGAGGGCATGGCCCAGGTGCTCGACAAGATCGAGGTGAAGGAGCGGCTCGCCGACGGGCCGAGCGTGATCACCTGGTTCGACCTGCACACCACCGTCGCCGAGCCCGCCCCCACCGCCAACTGGATGCGCGTCCAGGACGGGCTGATCACCGAGATCCGGGTCGCGTTCGACCCGCGCGGGATCCTCGCCGCTCGCGGCTAGGCGACCTGCTCGTCGCGCCCCTGCGTCCGGGCGGTCTCGCGGATGACCTCGGCCACCAGGTCGGGGTCATCGTTCATCGGTACGTGGCCACAGCCCGCCAGCCACCGGTGGGTCGCGTGCGGGAGACGCCGCGCGGCCACCTTCGCCTGGTAGGGGAGGAGCGTGAGGTCGCGCGATGCCCAGGCGATCGTGGTCGGGACGTAGGTCTGCGTCGGCCCTGGGTAGCTGTAGCGGTAGACACCGCTGAAGAACGTCCTGATCCCTTCGCGCGAGGCGACCATGTTGGCCGTGTCGGCTGCCGCGACGGCAGGGTCGATCTGCCCCGGGCGGGCGAAGAAGCAGCCCATCGTGACCGTACGCGCCACCCGTGACCGCAGCAGCGTCCCTGCCACCGGCGCCAGCGGCCGCGCCACCGCCTGGATCCCCGCGAACAGGCCCCTGACGTAGAGGTAGTCGACGTGGTTCATCCAGAACCCGGCGGGGGAGAGCGCCGTCACCGACCGCGCGTGGCCGGCATCGGCCATCTCCAGTGCGAGCAGCCCGCCGAGGCTGTTGCCGGCGACGTGCGGCCGCTCGATCCCGAGCTCTTCTCGGAGCTCGTTCAGCTCGTGAGCCACCGCCTCCCGCACCGTACGCCCCGCCAGATCGAACGCCGGCGACTCACCGTGCCCCGGCAGATCGATCGTGATCACCTCGAACTCGTCGGCCAGTCGCTCCACCACCCCGCCCCACGCCTGCCTGCGGTGCGCGATGCCATGGATCAGGAGCAGCGGCTCCCCGCTGCCGGTCCGTTCGTACGCGAGCATCCTCGCTCCTTCGGTTGCGTCTGGGCGTTGTGCCGATGACTGAGAGCGTACGTCCGGCGTGTCCCGATTGCGGGTCCGGCGGGATCAAAGAGCGTGTGCCACTCCGACGCGGCAGGCAGCCGCGCTCATGCGGCGAACTCGTCGACCGCGGCCAGCACCCGGCGGTCAAAAGCGCGGTGCTGGCTGGCAAGCTCCTCTCCAGCCGGCGCTTCACCGACGATGAGGTTCCCCAGCTCATCGACCGACTGAGGCTGGTCCTCGGCATCCGGAAGCACTGCGACGGCAGACTTCGCGAACCCGCAGTAGTAGGCGATGCCCTCACTCAGCTGAGCCTCCAGCAGGTCGGCCATGGGCGCGACGATCGGGTCCTCGGCGGTAGCGCCGGCGAGCCCGATCCACAAGACACGCTTCCCCGCCAACCGCGGATCGCTGCGGCCGTACGCGAACCCGTAGTTCCACACGCGGTCGATCCACCCTTTGAGGAGGGCCGGCGTGCTCTGCCAGTAGATCGGGAAGACCACGACCAGTAGGTCGGCGGCGAGAATTCGTTCCATGTGCTGCCGCACCTGCACCGAGTACGCCTTGTCCCGGTCGGTCCAGTCAGGCTCGTCCTCGACCGTCATCCTGGGGTCGAAACCCTCGGAGCGAAGGTCGAGGACATCAATCTCGTGCTCGGCTGCACGAAGTCGTTCGGCGACCAGGTCGGCGACGTGCGCGGTTCGTGAGTCGGGTCGGTGATGCGAGACGACGACAAGCGTTCGTTCAGTTGTCATGAGACGAGTACAGCGCGATGTGTGTAGACGATCCATGGCTTCCTGGCTCTGATTGATAGGAGATCGTCTACCCTTTGGACATGGATCCGCTGAGCTCACTTCTGTCAGGCATCCGTGCCGAAGGCTCCGTCGTGACCTCGGCCGTGCTGAGCACACCGTGGTCCATCCTTTTTGCGGACCAGGCTGCATTGACGATGGTCACGGTGCTGCGCGGTGGCGGCGTGCTTCATCTCTCCGACGGAGACAGCCGGAGGGTGAGGCCGGGGGAGACCGCACTCGTTCGCGGTCCTGCTCCGTTCCTGCTCGCCGATCGTGCCGACCGTGCCGACGTCGTCGACGACCCCGCGACGCGCTACGAGGTCGCCTGCTTCCTGTGCGACGACGAGGACCACTACGTGGCGCCATCACCCGACGTGGATGCGACGACCCTCGTAGTCGGTGTCTACCGGACGGCTGGCCTTCGTTCGGACAGAGTGCTCGACACGCTTCCGCCAGTGTTGATCGTCGAGGAGGAGCCCGGCGTCTGCGACTGGATGGAGACGGTCGCTTGCGACGCCGCGAACCTTCAACCGGGGTCGCAAGCTCTCATGGATCGGATGCTCGACTGGGCCCTGGTGTGCACGCTACGCACCTGGTTCGAACGAAGCGGCGCCGACGCGCCGGCGTGGTATCGCGGACTGGCAGACCCTATCGTCGGACCAGCCCTCGAGGCGGTCCATCGCCGACCGACCGAGCGATGGACGGTGGCTCGGATGGCGGCGGAGGCTGGCGTGTCCCGGGCGCTGTTCGCCCGCCGATTCCGCGAGGTTGTCGGCCGTCCTCCCCTGACGTACGTCACCGAACATCGTCTCGACGAGGCCTCCGACCTGCTGACGAGCACGGACCTCGGCGTCGCGCAGATCGCCAAAGCGGTCGGGTATGCCGACTCGTTCGGGTTCAGTGCGGCATTCAAGCGGGCCCGTGGCAGCAGCCCGACTGCCTTCAGACACGCATTGTCATACGCTTCCCGCCCATGAGTGGACCATGGTCGGCTCAGGAGCTCTATCGTGGCTCACCAGATCAGTCCTATGGCCAGCATGTCGAGGCCGTTCTCGCGCGAGGGTTCGCTCCGGTGCCCGTGGCTTGGCGAATGTGATCCGCCGGACGGGATGCGGTAGGGTTTCGACAGCAGCGAGCCGCTCGGCGGCAAGCGATTGCGTGATTGGCGCAGTGGTAGCGCACTTCGTTCACACCGAAGGGGTC
>JALZDD010000679.1 GCA_030862715.1 Actinomycetota bacterium
TGCGGCCGCCGGGGACGAGCGGACCCGGGGTCAGGTCATGGCCGACACCCTCGTCGACCGGATCACCGGCCGCAACACCGCCGATGCGAAGCCTCGGATCGAGGTCAAGATCGTGATGACCGCCGACGCCCTCACCGGCGACGTCGATCAGCCGGCCATGGTCGAGGGCTACGGCCCCGTCCCCGCGACCTGGGCGCGTGACGCGCTCAACGACGCGGAGGTCTTCGTCCGCCGGCTCTTCACCGACCCCGCCGGACAACTGGTCGCCATGGAATCACGCGCCAGGAAGGCACCCGACGGCTTGGCGGAGTTCATCACCACCCGTGACGGCGGGATCTGCCGCACCGTCGGCTGTGATGCGCCCATCCGCAACATCGACCACGTCGAACGCCACGTAGACGGCGGCGAAACCAGCGCCCAGAACCTGCAAGGGCTGTGCGAAAGGTGCAATCAGGCCAAGGAAGCCCTCGGCTGGCGAGCCAGACCCGGACGCGACGGCAGCATCATCACCACCACACCCACCGGGCACACCTACATCAGCCCGCCACCAGACACCTGGACACCGGATCCACCGCCACTGTCCCGGGCTGAGTTCGGGCTGCGCGACGTACTCGTCGACCACACCCTCGCCGCCTGACCATGCCGCGGTCAGGCGAGGGGGAGGAGGTCGCGTTCGGCGAACACCTTCTTGGCGGTGAAGGTGGCGTTCAGGGCGCGGGGGAAGCCGCAGTAGACCGCGGAGTGGAGGAATGCCTCGATGATCTGCTCGGGGGTCAGACCTACGTTGAGGGCGGCGTTGATGTGGACCTCGAGCTGAGGTTCGCAGCCACCGAGGGCGGTGAGCATGCCGAGGGTGACGAGCTGTCGATCCCGCGGCTCGAGGCCGGGGCGGGCGTAGATCTCGCCGAAGCCCCAGGCGACCACCTGGTGGCCGAGCTCTGGGGCGATGTCGGCGAGGGAGTCGATCACTCGGGCGCCGGCCTCGCCGTCGATCGCGTCGAGGATCTGGCGGCCGTGGTCGTGGCGGGTGGCGCGGGCGCTGGGGTCCTGGGTCGGGTTCTCGTACGTCATGTCGCGCACGCTAGGAGCTGGAGCGCACTCGAAGTCAACGGATCCGAGCGGGCGCTAGGAGGCGTACGCGATCTGCTCCTGGATCTCGAAGCGGAGGCCGTCGGCGGCGGCGATGTAGACGTCCTGGTCCACGAGGTTGCCGTGCATGCGCATCAGGCCGCGGGGGCTGGAGTAGCTGTGATGATCGGTGAGGCGCAGGGCGGAGTCGACCTCGAGGGAACCGCAGGCATCGCCGATCTGGCGCAGGAACATCAGCGACTCGTAGCAGGACTCGCCCACGGCGTTGAGCGAGGGTGCGTACTCGCCGAAGCGGCGGTAGTAGCGCTCGGCCAAGCTGGCCGACTCGGGGGTGGTGAGGCCGTCGAAGTAGGCGGCGGCCGCGAAGACGTTGGCATTGGCGCCGGCGCCGCCGGCGAGCAGGGTGTTCTCCTCGACCGCGGGGCTCAGCCGGGTCAGCGACGAGCTCAGTCCGGCGGCGGCGAACTGGCGGTTGAAGTGCACCGCGTCCTGCCCCATCAGCAGCATGATCACCCCGTCCTGCTCGCCGCCTTCGAGACCACGCAGCACGCCGGCGAAGTCGCGGGTCCCCAGCGGGACGTACGTCTCGCTCACGACTTCCGAGGGCGATCCGCGCAGCGCGGCGCGGGCCGTCGAGCCGGTGACGCGCGGGAAGACGTAGTCGTTGCCCACGACCGCCCAGCGCGAGACGCCGTGGTTGGCCCGCATCCAGGCGGTGGCGGGGAGCAGCTGGTTGACCGGGCGCTCCCCGATCATGAAGACCCCAGGCGTGTCGTCGCCGCCCTCGTGCATGGCGGCGAAGGCGTACAGCGCCCGGCCGCCGACGCGGGCGGTGATCGCCTGGCGTACGGCGGAGATGTGCCAGCCGGCGATCGCGTCGACCCGGCCGAGTTCGACGAGCCGAGCGACCTCGGCGGCGACCTCGTGGGGAGCGCGCCCGGCATCGATCGCGACCAGCTCGACCGGCTTCCCGGCGATCCCGCCGCCGGCATTGAGCTCCTCCGCGGCCAGCTCACCGCAGGCCAGGCAGCCGGGGCCGTAGATGCCGGTCGGGCCCTGCATCGGCACCACGAACGCGATCGAGAGGGCACCCGGCGGACGGGGCACGAGGCCCAGCAGGGCATGGGACGCCGGGGTGAACGACGGCGGGGACATCGGCACCTGCTCCCAGACGAACCGGACGAGACGAACCAGACGGGATGACTCACCATTGAGCCGATGGATGGTTAGGGTACGGGAGTCGGGCCCTCGGCGCAGCGGGCATCCAGCAGACATTC
>JALZDD010000688.1 GCA_030862715.1 Actinomycetota bacterium
TCGCCAAGCTCACAGACACGTCCACCCGCGCGCTGCGGTACTACGAGGACGAGGGGCTGATCGTGCCCCGGCGGATGCCGAACGGGTACCGCGAGTACGACGACTACCTCGTCGACCGAGTCACCCAGATCCGGGGCCTGCTCGATACCGGGCTGCCGACCCGGATCATCAAGCAGATCCTGCCCTGCCTCGACAAGCCCCGCACCATCCACTTCACCGACGCGACCCCCGAGATGCTCGCCACTCTCGAACACGAACGCGACCGGATGACCGAGCGCATCGACTTCCTCACCCGCAACCGCGACGCGATCAACGAATACCTCGACGCCGTCAAAGCCCTCGCCTGAACGCCACGCGTCCCCGCCTGTACGAGCGTCGCGCCACCGCGCAAGCCGTCGGCAATCACTTCTGGTGGACGTCCTGGACATCAGCGATCTCTCAAGTCGGGTGACCGCGCCCCAGGCTCTTGATGGGGCAGAAGGCACTGAACCGATAGCGGAGCACGAGAGGCTGTCGGAGCGCCGGGTCAGGGGTGGCCGGAGGTCATCACGTGCGATGCCGTAGGCGCTCTTGACGCGGGGCGGAGACGGCCGGATGCTCGGTAAGGAAAGCCCTCACGAAGCACCAGTTCGGCACGCAGTCGTCAGAAGGCGGCTACCTATCGAAGCCGTCTAGTATGGCCAGTCGGCTGGCGCGACGATAGACAGCGAGAGCCTCTCCGTTGCCTTTAGAGCGCAAAGACCTTCTCGGCGAGACTGTGGTCGGTATGGAGTTCCCAGTACATCGGGGCGATCTGGTCTGGGGTGGCGGCGGGGACGCCGTCGCGTCCGTCCTGGCCGATCCAGACGCCGATGGCGGCGTGGCCGACCTGGATGCCGGTGCCGGCGAGGTCCCTGTGCAGGCTGAGCGCCCAGTTGCGCACTGCGGCCCCGGCAGGGGTGATGTTGCCGAGCATGGGGCTGGGGTCGATAGACCCTGCCCCGGTGGTCACGATGATCGTTCCGGCACCAGCCTCGCGCATCGCTGGAAGCAGGGCCTGCGTTGCCACGACCGCGCCGTAGAACTGGATGTCGATCTCTCGCTCGATGTCGGCGGGCGTGGCTTCGGAGGCGCGCTTGACGCCCGCCATGGTCTCCGCCTGCGCGGCGGGCGAGTACTCGAGCACGTCGATACTCCCGAACCGCGCCCTGGCCGCGCCCAGCGCGGCGGTGAGGGCGTGGTGGTCGCGGACATCGGCGGGGAACGCTTCGGCGGTGATCCCTTCCTCGGTCAGTAGCTTGGCGAGTGCCTGGACTTTGGCGGGGGTGCGGGCGATGAGCGCGACGCTGTAGCCGTGGGCGCCGAAGACGCGGGCGATGGCCTGGCCCATACCGGCCCCGGCCCCGACGATCGCAATGGTGGGCATGATGATGTCCCAATCTGTTCGGAAGGTAGATGGTTGGGGGCGGTCAGTTGATGGCGAGGCTGATCTTGCCGGTCTTGCCGGTCGCGAAGGCCGTGAACGCATCGGGCGCCTGCTCGAGGTCGTAGACGGCGGTGACGGGCACGATCAGCGTCCCCGCTGCGGCGAGTTCGGCCAGCTCGGCCAGCAGTTCCGGGGTCGGGGTCGTCATGACCATGCTCACCCTCAACCCCCGGTCCTCGGTATCGTCCGGGGTGGCGAGAGCGGACGCCACAGCGCCGCCGTCACGGGCGAGGGCGGTCAGTTCAGACAGGTCGCCTGCTAGGTGCAGCACGGCGTCGACGCCCTCCGGAGCGAGGGCGCGGACCTGCCCGGTCACGTCGGTGGCGTAGTCGACGATCTCTGCCGACGGAGCGAGCGTTCGGACGAAGTCGGCCTCAGCGCCGGGACGCGCGGTCGCGATCACCCGGGCGCCGCGCGCGGTGGCAAGCTGCAGGGCAAAGGCACCCACCCCGCCGGTGGCACCGGAGATCAGCACAGTGCGGCCGGCCAGCTCCCCCAGCGCGTCGAGGCCCGCGACCGCTGCGGCGCCGGCCAGGCCCAGCGCACCGGCGTCCTGTACTGCCAGTGCGTCGGGCCGGTGCGCGACGCCCATAGCTGCAGGCACCGTGACATATTGGGCGAAGGACCCGTTGCCGAGGTGCGCTTTCGCGACCATGCCGAACACCTCGTCGCCGACCTGGAAGCCCTCCACGCCGTCGCCGACCGCTTCGACCGTGCCTGCGAAGTCGCGGCCGGGGATCAGCGGGAACCGATGCTCCATCATCCCTTGCAGATATCCGGCGATCGTGCCGAGGTCGAAGCCGTTCACCGACGACGCCCGCACCCGCACCAGCAGCTCGCCGGCAGCAGGAGCAGGGGCCTCGACATCGGTGATCGCCGGGGTGCCGGGCACCTCGGCCAGGGTGAGAGCGCGCATGAGTGTCTTCCTTCGTGAGTCCGCAATGAAGTGGAACGTCCTATCCGGTTCGCCTACTAAAACCGACGAACTGGATTGGGTATTCCAGATTGCTACGATGGGCGCATGGCCCCAGACGAACCCCTTGCGCTGCGCAGCGACGCCGAGCGCAACCGCGCGCGCATCCTCGCTGCTGCCCGGAAGGTGCTGGCTGCTCAAGGGCTCGGTGCGTCGATGGCCTCGATCGCGCGGGAGGCCGACGTCGGCATCGCCACCCTGTTCCGCCGGTTCCCCACCAAGGAGGAGCTCGTCGCGGCCGTGTTCGCCGACCGTATGGCCGACTACGCAGAGGCTGCCACCAAGGGCCTGGAGGACGAGGACCCCTGGCGGGGCCTCGTCGGCTTCATCGAGACCGCCTGCGAGCTACAAGCCGCCGACTCCGGCTTCGCCGACGTGCTCACAATCGCCTTCCCCGGCTCGACCGAGCTAAAGCGCCAACGGGCCACCGCCTACGACACCACCGCTCGACTACTGGCGCGTGCCAAGGAGTCCGGGCAGTTACGCGAGGACGTGACACCCGAGGACCTCATGCTGCTACACATGGCCAACGCCGGCGTCATCGCCGCCACCCGAGAGCATGCCGCCGACGCTTGGCGACGCGTCATCGCCCAACTTATCCAGTCCTTCCAGGCCCCCGCCCGCGGCCAGCTCCCGCCCGCCCCCTCCCCGAGTAGCCTCTACCGGGCCATGCTCGACCCCCGGCGACGCGACTGGCGCAGCAGCGACTCACGCCCCGAGTAACCGACCACGCCTGAACCGGAATAGGCAACCTGGACCCGCGGTTGATCCTCTAACCAGAGCGACCTATCCACATAACTTGTCTACGCCCGCCACCACCACGCCCGTCTCACCACGAAAGGGAACCGCCCATGCTCATCGCCTACTGGATCATCGCGACCCTGCTCGCCCTGGTCTTCCTCGCTGCCGGCATCATGAAGACCTTCCGGCCTCGCCCCGCCCTCATCGACAACGGCATGAAGTACGTCGAAGACCTCACCACCGGGCAGATCAAGACCATTGGCATCCTCGAGCTTCTCGGCGCGCTCGGGTTGATCCTCCCCAAGCTCCTCGACGTCGCACCAATCCTCAGCCCGGTCGCAGCGGTCGGCCTCGTGATCACCATGATCGGCGCCATCGCACTCCACATCCGCCGCAAGGAAGCATTCACCGTCCCCCTCGTCCTCGGGCTGCTCTCCGCAGCCGCCGCCGTCCTCGGATTTCTCACGACCGCTTAAATGACGCCGCACGCCGGAAGACCCCCGCGTCTGCGGCCTCGTTCTCGTCCCGAGGCAGAGCGCTTTCGGGCGGTACCACCAATCGTTGAAAGGACCCTCATGACCCCGGAGGAGTTTCGCGCGTACGGGCACCAGTTGATCGACTGGATCGCCGACTACCGCGCAGGTCTCGTCGACCTGCCGGTGCTGGCGCAGGTGCAACCGGGAGAGGTGGCCGCCAGGCTGCCGGACTCTGCGCCGGAGAGCGGCGACGGCGGGCGGTCGCTGATTGCGGATCTGGACGAGATCGTGGTACCGGGTCTGTCGCTATGGCAGCACCCCAGGTTCTTCAACTTCTTCCCCGCGAACAGCGAGCTCTCGTCGGTGCTGGGCGACATCGCCAGCGCGGGCCTCGGCGTGATCGGGCTCTCGTGGGAATCGAGCCCTGCACTTTCTGAGATCGAGCAGCGGGTGACGGACTGGGCGCGGCAGCTCTTCGGACTCTCCGACGAGTGGCGCGGGGTGATCCAGGACACCGCCTCGACCTCGACGCTGCTCGCGCTGATCGAGGCTCGCGAGCACGCGTCGCAGTTCTCGATGGCGGGCGGTGGCATGGCGGCGCTCGATCGCCCGCTCGTCGCCTACATGTCGCACTCCGCGCACTCCTCGGTCCCCAAAGCGGCACTGCTGGCGGGGTTCGGCGCCGATCACATCCGCTGGATCGACACCGACGAGGTGTTCGCCATGCGGCCTGAGGTCTTGGCCCGGGCGATCATCGAGGACCGTGCGGCCGGGTGCATTCCGGCCGTGGTAGTGGCCACTTGCGGCACCACGACCACCACGGCGGTGGACCCTCTTGCCACGATCGGGGCGATCGCCCGCGAGGAGGGGCTCTGGTTCCATGTCGACGCGGCGATGGCTGGATCGGCCATGATCCTGCCCGAGATCCGCCACCTGTGGGACGGTGTGGAACTGGCCGATTCGCTCGTGATCAACGCTCACAAGTGGTTGGGCGTGGCCTTCGACTGCACGTTGTACTACGTGAAGGATCCCGCGCATCTGGAGCGGGTGATGTCGACCCTCCCGTCGTATCTGCGATCGGCTCACGACGACGAGGTCACGAACCTGCGCGACTGGGGGATCCCGCTGGGCCGGCGTTTTCGTGCGCTCAAGCTCTGGTTCATGCTCAAGGTGGAAGGGGCCGCGGCGCTGCGCGCACGCCTGCGCCGTGATCTCGAGAACGCCCAGTGGCTCGCCGCCCAGGTCGAGGCTGAGCCGAGGTGGCGGGTGCTCGCGCCGGTGCACCTGCAGACCGTGTGTGTGCGCCACGAACCTGTAGGAGTCGACGGAACCGAGCTGACCGGCGAGGAGCTGGACCGGCACACACGGGAGTGGGCGGAGCGAGTGAACGCCTCGGGCCGGGCCTGGGTGTCGCTTTCGACGCTCGAAGGCCGGTGGATGGTGCGCATCTCGATCGGCGCGCTCGAGACCGAGCGCGAGCATGTCGAGGATCTGTGGCGGGAGATACGGGTAGCAGCCGGCTAGGTGTACCCGACCATGACGTTGGTGGCCGCGCGGGTCTTGTGAACGAGGAGAACCTCCGGGCGCGTGGAGACGTCTGACGTCTCTACCGACCGGAGGTCCCCGATGTCCCACGCCAATGCCCGCCGGACTGCGGCTAGTGCAGATCACCGAACTGGAAAGGCCATTCCGATTCATGGTAGGGTCTGGCCATGCCGACAGCAGGCGGGGCCATGGCCTCAATACCCAGCCCCGATCCCGCGTGGTCCCAGCTCTCGCTGGGGCCGCTGACGGTCCACGTCTACGCGCTGTGCCTGCTGGCAGGGATCGTCCTGGCCACGTACCTCACCCACCGGCGGCTCGTCGCCCGGGGCGCGGACCGTGAGGTGACGCTCGACGTCGTGATCTGGGCGGTCCCGCTGGGCATCGTCGTCGCGCGGGTCTACCACGTGCTCACCCACCTGGGCGACTACACGGACGGAACCGGGCCGTGGGGCTACTGGGAGTGGGTGCGCGTCTGGGACGGGGGCATCGCGATCTACGGGGCGCTCATCGGCGGCGCGCTCGGCGTGTGGATCGGGTGCCGCCGCGCGGGCCTGCGGTTCTGGTCGTTCGCCGACGCCCTCGCGCCCGCCATGCTCGCGGCGCAGGCCGTGGGGCGGATGGGCAACTACGTGAACCAGGAGCTGTACGGCGCGCCGACCACGCTGCCGTGGGGCCTGGAGATCGACGGCGCGGTGGCCGGCTACCCGGACGAGACCCTGTTCCACCCGATCTTCCTGTACGAGATGCTGTGGAACCTGCTCGGCGTCGCGGTGCTGCTGCTCGTCGAGCGGGCGGCGCGCCGGCACGCCGAGGCCCGGGCCGACGCCGTCGGCGAGCCGGGGTACGGGCTGCGCTGGGGCCGGCTGTTCGCGCTGTACCTGGTCTGGTACGGCCTGGGGCGCAGCTGGCTGGAGGCCCTCCGCATCGACCCGACGAGCAACGAGCTGTTCGGCATTCCCGCCAACATCTGGACGTCCTTCGTGGCGATCGCGCTCGGCGTCGCGCTGTTCGTGGTCCGGCGCCGGCTGCACCCGGAGCCCGAGACGTCCGTCTACGTGCCGGGCAAGGTACCGGGCCGGGCGTCGGCCTCCGGCTCCGCGACCGCCTCGAACTCCCCGACGACATCGTCCGACGCCGGGTAGCGCTATGTGTACTGTCCGGGGTCGTTGTTGACGCGGTCGATTGGGCATAGGCCGCCGATGCCAGTGTGGGGTCGTTCCAGGTTGTAGCGCTCAAGCCAGATCGGCAACGCTTGCGCACGCTCGGTGTTGGAGCTGTAGGAGCGGGCATAGGCTGCTGTACTACCCAGTTCGGTATCGATGAGGTGTCTACGAAGGTCGACATCCCTCCCCGCGAGTTCGAGAGCACCTACGCCTACAGTCCGCTCGAGCGCTGCAGAAGGCGGCCGAGCACACCGGGGCTTGTGAGAACCGCGACTCCGCCTGAGAATTGTGTCGACGATGTGCCGAACGAACGAGCGCGCCGGATGACGGCTGCAGTCGAGCGTGCTTGCCGGACAGGGGCAGTGGCTGTGCCAGATGAGGTCGCGGAGATCGGTGTTCGCGCCGCAGAGCGCGACGGCGGCCTACTCGCCGTCCGCGGGCCGCGTTGAACGCCGATGAGCTGAGTGCGCTCTGCGCCCGGCGCGTTGACCTCATGTCTACGCGCGCGGCACATATGCACTCAGGTGGCGCAGCGCGACAGCTGCTTGGCGCGGGAGGACACCGTTGCCGAGTGCTGTGATCTGCTGCGCGTGAGTCAGTCCCAGACCTGGAGCCGTCACCCAACCCTTGGTCGAGACCATGAGCCAATCTACGAACGCGGGAGCTGGCCTGGGTCCGCTGCGTCCGTTCAGAACGGCGGGGGCCGGAGCTGGTCGTCTGGCGATGCGTTCCCATCGCTCAGCGGCCCCAAACTCCACCACCCGCCCCAATCGGGGACGCTCGAACCAGGGTCAGGTGGCCGCGGTTTGAGTTAGCAGCAATCCCGCCGAAGTTGTGGTCTAGGTGTGATGCCCAGGGAGCTTGTACCGCCCTGGGACGGTGAGTCTGCTGACAGGTGAAGGCCTCCGGTTGTGAAGTGGAGCTGTCTAGTTCACACACTTCACCGACCGGAGGCCTTCGTGTCC
>JALZDD010000694.1 GCA_030862715.1 Actinomycetota bacterium
ACGCGAACCCGGCGCCCCACCAGATCGAACGGGCCAGTTCCGTCGATGCGGTGGAGCAGCCCGCGGTCACCGTAAGCCAGCACCAATGGCGCTGTCTGAGCTGCGTAGATTTCCAGCCGGCGCCGCGCGACGTCTTCAGTGTCATCTTTGCGGCCGCTCAGTGTCGCGCGTCGCAGGATCCTCGCGACGAGTTCCTCCTCCGGAACCTTCAGTTCGACCACGCCGTCCACCTTCTCCCCGCGCGACGCGAGCAGAGCGTCGAGCGTTGCTACTTGCGAAGAGGTGCGTGGATAGCCATCGAGGACGAAAGCGTGGGCCGCATCAGCTCGGGTAACGCGCTCGCGGACCATGTCGTCTGTGACGGCGTCGGGCACGTACTCTCCTGCCGCGATGTACCTCTGAGCAAGCTGGCCGAGCGCGGTACGGTGCTCGATGTGATCCCGGAACAGGTCGCCGGTCGAGATGTGCGGACCGCCAACAGCGGTCGCGAGTTCGACGGCCTGGGTGCCTTTACCCGCCCCCGGCGGGCCCATGATTAGCAGACGCATCAGTCGTCGGCGCCTTTGGCGGGTGTGGCCATGCCGGCGGCGATCATGTCCATCACCGAACTGTCGGCCAGGGTCGTCGCGTCGCCCACGGCGCGGCGCTCGGCGACGTCGCGGAGCAGGCGTCGCATGATCTTGCCTGAGCGGGTCTTGGGAAGCTCGGGCACGACCACGACCTGCTTCGGCTTGGCGATGGGACCGATCTCGCGGGCGACGTGGCTGCGCAGTGCGGCCGCCACCTCCTCCTTCGCGGTCTCGACCGAGTCGCGCAGGATCACGAAGGCGACCACGGCCTGGCCGGTCGTGTCGTCGCTGGCGCCGACGACAGCCGCCTCGGCGACGGATGGGTGCGAGACCAGAGCGGACTCGATCTCGGTCGTGGACAGCCGGTGGCCGGAGACGTTCATGACGTCATCGACGCGGCCGAGGAGCCAAATGGCGCCGTCCTCGTCGCGGCGGGCGCCGTCGCCCGCGAAATACATGCCCTCCCAACGGGACCAGTAGGTGTCGCGATAGCGCTGGTCGTCGCCCCAGATAGTGCGCAGCATCGATGGCCATGGGTCCCTGACCACGAGGTAGCCGCTCTCGCCGTTGGGGACCGAGTGGCCTGCCTCGTCGACGACATCCATGGTGATGCCGGGGATTGGCGTCATCGCCGATCCGGGCTTCGCCACGGTGACGCCGGGGAGCGGGCTGATCATGTGGCCGCCCGTCTCGGTCTGCCACCAGGTGTCAACGATTGGCGCCGTGCCACCGCCGATCTGCTCGCGGTACCAGCGGTGCGCCTCGGGGTTGATCGACTCGCCGACGGAGCCGAGGATACGCAGGCTCGAAAGGTCGTACCGAGCGGGGATCTCCTCGCCCCACTTCATGAAGGTCCGGATCGCGGTCGGGGCGGTGTAGAAGAGCGTGACGCCCTTGTCCTGGATGATCTCCCACCACCGGCCACGGTGCGGCGTGTCAGGGGTGCCTTCGTAGAGCACTTGGGTCGCGCCGTTGGCGAGAGGTCCGTAGACGAGGTAGGAGTGACCGGTGACCCAACCGATGTCGGCGGTGCACCAGTACACATCGCCCGGTTTGTGGTCGAAAACCCCCCAGAACGTGTAGGCCGTCTGTACCAAATAGCCGCCGGTGGTGTGCAGGATGCCCTTCGGTGTGCCGGTCGTGCCGGAGGTGTACATGATGTAGAGCGGGTGTTCGGAATCGAAACCCTCTGGGACGTGCTGGTCGGATGCTGCGGTGACTGACTCGTCCCACCAAAGGTCCGTGGCCTCGTCGAATGGCACATCCTGGCCTGTCCGGCGCACGACGAGCACGTGCTCTACCGGGTTGTCTTCGGCCAGGCTGGCCAACGCCTCGTCGACCGCCGACTTCAGCGGTGACGCCGTGCCTCGGCGGTAACCTCCGTCCGCCGTGATGACGACCTTCGCCCCGCAGTCCGCGATCCGGCTCGCCAGCGCGTCGGAGCTGAAGCCACCAAACACCACGGTGTGTGGGGCGCCGAGGCGAGCACAGGCCAGCATCGCGACGACGGCCTCGGGGATCATCGGAAGGTAGAGCGCGACCCGGTCACCGGCTCGTACTCCAAGATCGGCCAGAGTATTGGCGGCGCGGCAGACTTCGTCTTGGAGTTCTGCGTAGGTGATGTCGCGACTGTCACCGGGCTCGCCTACGAAGTGCAGTGCTACCCGATCGCCCGCCCCGGCCTCCACGTGCCGATCGACGCAGTTGTAGGCCGCATTGAGTCGTCCGCCCACGAACCACCTGGCGAAGGGCGGGTTCGACCAGTCCAAGACCTCGGTGAACGGCTCGGTCCAGGACAGTCGGGCCGCCTGCTCGGCCCAGAATCTGAGGCGGTCTGCGGCCGCCCGCTCATACGCGTCGGACTGTAGATTGGCCTGCTGGGCGAGTTCTGCCGGCGGGATCAGCGCCCGCAAGGCGGATGCCGAGGCGGCGGTGGGATCGGACATCTGGTCTTGCCTCCGTGGGGTGCGCCAGCGAGAATCGCGGCAGAATGTCATGGCGTGCGTCACATGCTCAGCCGGAGCGTGCGCCCGCCGGCACGTCCAAAGGTAGGTAATGGTCTGTGGATCTCATGCGTCCGAGCGACGTCGCCCTGCTCAAGCAGGCCAGCCGCGACGTCCGACGAATGATCCA
>JALZDD010000704.1 GCA_030862715.1 Actinomycetota bacterium
GCCCAGTAGAGCGCCACCGAGGCAGCCGGCATCGCGACCGCGCGGGCCCGCAGCGGGCCGGCCGCGGCCGCCCCGGCCAGGGTGTCCCCCGGCACGGTGAGGGCCGCCGGCAGCCGGACCAGCTCGGCGAAGGCTCGGGCGCGAGACGTCATGCGCCCACCCGAGCGCACCACGCGACCAGCTCTTCCCACTGAGTGCCGAGCCGGTGCTCGGTGGAGCCGGCCGGGTCCTTGAAGAAGAACCCGAACGGAAGCGGTCCGCTCTCCCCCACCTCCTGCGCGCGCAGGACGAGCCGGGCCAGGTCGAGCACCAGGGGCGCGGCCAGCGCCGAATCGCAGCCGCTCCAGGTGAACTGCAGTGACATCCGCACCCCGAGGAACCCCCCGAAGGAGACGTGGTCGATGGCGGTCTTCCAGTCACCGTGGTCGGGGACGTAGTCGATGTGCATCGGCCCCTCCACCGGGTGGCCGAGCATCGCCTCGAGCCCCTGAGCCTTGGTGACGAGCTTGCTCTGTGCGTTGGCCGGGTCGGCGAGCGTGGCGCCGTCACCGCCACCGAGCATGTTGTAGGAGGCCCAGGCGTTGACCTGCAGCGCCCGCGTCGAGAACATCGGCGCCAGCGCCGACTTCAGCAGTGTCTCCCCGGTCTTCCCGTCCGAGCCCGCCCACGGGAGCCCGGCCCGCTCGGCGAGGGTGACGAGCACCGGCAGCCGCGGCCCGGGGCTGGGCGTGAACGAGACGACCGCGCAGCCGGCGCGGTAGGCGGCCAGGACGTAGACGGAGCTGGCCGGCAGCGGGGACTCCCCCGCGGCCAGCGCCGCGTCGAGGGCGTCGGGGTCGGCGAGCGGTCCGCCGTCCACGACCTCGGCCGGCGGCTCGGTGCTCGCCACGTCGATCACGACCACCCGCTCGAGCCCGTGCTCCTCGCGGAAGGCGACGAGATCGGCGGTCAGCCGCTCGACAGCGACACCTTGGGGCTCGGCGCCCGCCGGGTCATAGCCCGTACGCAGCCGCCCCTCGACCTCCTCCAGCTCACCGGCGATCGCCGGCAGGATCCCGGCGGGAACGACCCCGCCCGCGGCGAGCCGCTCGGCCCGCTTCAGCAACGGGTCCGCCCGCAGGTCGTGCCCACCGATCACCAGGTCGTCCAACGAGGGCAGCCCCGCGGCGGCGATCTCCGGCTGCTCGGCGACCAGCCCGACCCGGCCGGCGAGCCCGGCCCGCACGGCCAGCGCGCCGACGGTCGTCGTGACGCCTACCGAGCCGCAGGCACCGACCAGCCAGAGCCCGACCCGCCCGTTCACCTGTCCGCTCATCTGTCCGCCTCGCAGCGGAACCGCTCGACCCCGGCGACCATCTCGATGCCGCCGAGCACGTGGGAGAGGAACTCCGGCTCGGTGAACGACTCGGAGGTGTGGCCCATGCCGGTGTAGAAGGCCCGGCCGCCGTCGTAGCGGTGGCACCAGGCGATCGGGTGCGGATCGCCCATGGCGAACCGGCCCGGGTTGTAGCTGGTCTCGTCGAGGTCGGCGAGGACCCGGATCGAGTCGGCCGGACGGTCGCGGAAGCTGTACCACTCGTCCCAGCGCGTCCACCGCTTCGGCAGCTCGGCCGTCGCCGCGGTGTTGTGCGCGTGCACCTTCACCGTCGCGGTCTGCTGGGCGGGGTGACCGGCGAAGTAGGCACCGACGAGGCCGCCGTACCAGGGCCAGTCGTACTCGGTGTCGGAGGCGGCGTGCACGCCCACATAGCCGCCACCGTCCTGGATGTAGCGCTCGAACGCGGCCTGCTGCCCCGCGTCGAGCACATCCCCGGTGGTGGAGAGCCACAGCACCGCCTCGTACGCCGCCAGGTCGGTGTCGTTGAACACCGCCGCGTCCTCGGTGGCGGTCACCGTGAACCCGTTCTCGGCCCCCAGCTTCTCGATCGCCGCGATGCCATCAGGGATGGAGCCGTGCCGGAACCCGGCGGTCTTGGAGAACACCAGGACGTCGTACGTCCCGACTGCCTCGCTCACGTCGGAGCGGTCGGCACTCGCTGCCGGCGCCGCTGACAGGCCCGGGGCAAAGGCGGCAACCGCCACCAGCCCGACTCCCGCGATCAGCGTCCGGAACCTTCTCGATCCGTGCTTCATGTGCGTATCCCTTCTGTGCTCAACGGTCTGAACAGGCTGGAATCGGCCGAGCGGCCCGGGTGGATCAGGTGGGGATCTCCTGCCACGTCCTGGTGTCGGAGCTGGTCTCCACCGCGGCGAGCACGCGCTGCACCTGGAGTCCGTCGGCGAACGTCGGCGTCGGCTCGGTGCCCTCGCCGAGCGCCCGAACGAGGTCGACGACCTGGTGGGTGAAGCCGTGCTCGTAGCCGAGGCCATGGCCCGGGGGCCACCAGCCGGACACCCACGGGTGCTCGGGCTCGGTGACCACGATCCGGCGGAAGCCGCCCTCGGCGTCCGGCAGGGTCGCGTCATGGAAGTGCAGGACGTTCATGTCCTCGAAGTCGAAGGCCAGGCTGCCCTTCGACCCGTTGATCTCGATCCGGATCGCGTTCTTGCGGCCGGTGGCGAAACGGGTGGCCTCGAAGGAGCCGACCGCTCCCCCGGCGAACCGCGCCAGGAAGAGCGCGGCGTCGTCGACGGTGACCGGACCGCGATCGGTACCGGCGGTGGCGGAGAGCCCGGACGAGGTCTCGGCCACCGGGCGCTCCTTGACGAAGGTCTCCAGCATCCCGGAGACCTCCAGGATCCGGTCACCGGTGATGTGCTGGGTCAGGTCGATGACGTGGGCGCCGATGTCGCCGAGCGCACCCGAGCCGGCCTTGGTCTTGTCGAGACGCCAGCTCAGCGGGGTCTCCGGGTCGGCCAGCCAGTCCTGGAGGTACTGCGCACGCACATGGTGGAGCTCGCCGAGACGACCGTCGGCGACCAGCTTCCGGGCCAGGGCGATGGCAGGCACCCGGCGGTAGGTGAACCCCACCATCGCGCGCACTCCACGCTCGGCGGCCACCGCGGCGGCCGCGGCCATCCGCTCGGCCTCGGCCACGCTGTTGGCCAGCGGCTTCTCACACAGCACGTGCTTGCCCGCCTCGAGCGCGGCGATCGCGATCTCCGCGTGGGTGTCGCCGGGCGTGCACACGTCGACCAGGTCGATGTCATCGCGGGCGATCACGTCGCGCCAGTCGGTGACGCTCTCCTCCCAGCCGAACCGGGTGGCGGCCTCCGCCACGCGAGTTGCGTCACGGCCGCAGAGGACCTGCATCCGCGGGGTCAAGGGAAGGTCGAAGAAGCGGTGGGCACTTCGCCAGGCGTGGGAGTGGACGGCGCCCATGAAGGCATAGCCGATCATCCCCACCCCGAGCGTGGCGTTCTGCTCGGTCATCGGAACTCGATCCTGTGTTTCGGTGGTGTCGCTCCGCGCCCGAGCGCGGAGCGATCTTGCGGTCTGACTGGGTCGGGCTCGATCAGGACTCGAAGGCCGTGGGCAGGAACTCGTCCACGTTCTCCTTGGTGACGACCGGCGCGTCCAGCTGGATGGTGCGCGGCACGGTCACCTCGACCAGGTCGGACATGGCCTTGTCCTGCGCCAGGAGCCGGGCGAGCTTGATGCCGTCAGCGGCCTGGGTGGAGGGGTAGATGACCGTCGCCTTGAGGACGCCCTTGTCCGACTCGATCTCGCGCATCGCGTTGGCCGAGCCGGCGCCACCGACCATCGTGAACTCGTCGCGGCCGGCGTTGTTGATCGCGGCGAGGACGCCGACGCCCTGGTCGTCGTCGTGGTTCCACAGGAAGTCGATCTTCGGCGCGGCCTGGAGCAGGTTGGAGGCCGCCTTCTCGCCGCCCTCGACGGTGAAGTCGGCGGCGACCCGGTTGTCGACGTCGAGCCCGCACTCGGTCAGCGCGTCCTTGAAGCCCCGGCTGCGGTCCTGGGTCAGTGGCAGCGAGTCGATGCCGGCGATCTCGGCGACGACGGCGTCCGTCTTGCCGTCGGCCTGCCCACAGACGTACTCACCGGCCGAGACACCCATGCCGTAGTTGTCGCCGAGCACGGTGACCCGGGCGGCGTTGGGGTCGTTGAACTCACGGTCGACGTTGATGACCGGGATGCCGGCCTCCATCGCCTTGAGCGCCACCGGCGTCATCGCAGCGCCGTCGAAGGGCAGCAGCACGATGGCGTCGACCTTGTCGTTGATGAAGGTCTCGACCTGGCTGATCTGCAGGCCGACGTCGTTGGTTCCCTCCGCCAGGCGCAGGTCGACGTCCTCGTAGGCCTCGGCAGCGGTCTTGGCCTGCTCGCTGATCGCACCCATCCAGCCGTGGTCGGCGGCGGGGGCCGAGAAGCCGATGACGACCGTGTCGCCCTTCTCGTCGTTGGAGCCGGCCTTGGCGTTGGAGGTGCCACCGACGTTCTCGGACTTCTCGGGGGTGTTGCTGATGCAGGCCGAGAGGGCGAGCACCGAGAGGCCGGCGACGACGATTCTTGCTGTGGACTTCAGTTTCATGGAAGTGCTCCTAGATCGTGCGAGGGTGGAGAAGGGATGAGTCCGAGAGAGCCGAGGACCGCTGGCTTGACGGCGTAAGACAGTCATGACCCGGGCTGTCGTGAGAACCGCTTCTGCAGCAGCACGGCAGCGATGATGATCAGGCCCTTGGTGAAGGCCTGAGCGGAGATCGAGAGGTTGTTGATCACGAACACGTTGGAGAGCGTCGCGAAGATCAGCACGCCGAAGACGGTGCCGACGATGGTGCCGCGGCCACCGGCGAGCAGGGTGCCGCCGATGACGACCGCGGCGATGGCGTC
>JALZDD010000706.1 GCA_030862715.1 Actinomycetota bacterium
TGTCGCCCAGAACGCGCGGGTCCACCAGGACCGTAGCGACGTTCTCATGCGGGCGCCTCATGAACATCACGCTAGCGGCGAGCACCGACAAACGTGGCTGGATCCGCCAGGAGCGAACAGCGCGACCTGATTCGCCACCCCACCGGACAAGACGTACGCCGCGGGCCTATCATCCCTCCCAATCTCGATCGGGCAGGGAGGCCCGAGTGGAGGATCGAGGAAGGACCCTAGTTGGCACCCCCGAGGCAGCCCAGAACGGGCGAAGAAGCCGAGAAGTACGCCGCGGAGCATCTCCATACCCTCGGCTGGCCCGACGCCGCCCCATCAGGGAGCACCGCGGCCGCCGACGTCGACATCATCGGCGGCCGGCCGGACAACGTCGTGGTCGCGCAGGTGGTACTCACCCGCTCACCGACCGAGGCGCGCAGCGTCTGTGCCGTACGCGGCGCGGGCTACGCCTACGACGCCCGGACGGTCGCGCTGTTCAGCCGCGCGGGCTTCACCACGGACGCGGTCGAGTGGGCCGACCGGGTCCGGGTCGCTCTCTTCGAGTTCGCCGCCGACGGCTCGATCCGGGCGCACGGGAAGCACGCGGCCGAGCTGGTCACCACCGCCACGGCCCCGGCGCCGACCTCGACCCTCGGCCGGGCGCCCGAGCCGTCCCCCGGCCGCCACATCGACTCCACTCGCACCGGCAGCTTCAACTTCACCTCGAAGATCCCGGCGATCAGGCCGCGCCGGAGGGCAGCGGAGAAGCCGACCGACCAGATCACTCCGGATATCGCCGCGGGTGTCGCGCCGGAGGCGACCACGACCGTCGAGAAGATCGCCGGTCCGCTGACCGGCCAGGTCCCGGCGTACACCACCATGAGCATCCCGAAGGCACCGACCCCACCGCCAGGTGAGCGCTGGGTTCCCGACGGGCTCGGGCCGATCCTGGACGCGATCGTCCGGGCGTCGCAGCTGCCCGTGGTGCTCGTCCTGGGCTCGGATCGGCGGGCCGAGTGGGTGCGGCAGACCTTCCAGGTCGGCACGATCACGGTCACCGACGAGAGCGCGCTGCCGATGCTGCTCTCGCTGGTGACGGGCCGGGAGTCGCAGTACGAGAGCGGCGAGTCCTATCACAAGGTCGACGGCCTCAAGCCCCAGGGCGTACGGGCGCTGGAGTCCTGGCGGGCGTGGGAGGCGTACGACCGCGCGATGGCCATCTATCGCCGAGCGGTCTGAGTCTCAGATCAGGCGCTCAGCAGTAGCCGAGCATCTCCCCGAGCGCCCCTCGCTCGCTGTCGTCGACGGCGAGCGACCAGCGCGTCTTGGTCTCGATCCAGCGGGCTGCGTACGCACACTGGAACCCCTTCCGCGGACGCCAGCCCGCCGGATCGTCGTCGCTCTTGCTCATGTTGGTCGGGCCGTCGACGGCTAGCAGGTTGCCCAGGTCGTTGGCGAAGGCACGCCGCCGGTCCGGGGACCATCCGCTCGCGCCGGAGCGCCAGGCCTCCGAGAGCGGCACGACGTGGTCGATCTGGATCGCCTGGGCCTGCCCGGGCTCCTTCAGGTCGGTGAGGACCAGGCGCCTGCCGGTGTAGGGGTCGACCCACGTCCCGGCTAGCACGTCGTGGTCGCAGCTGCCCTGCGACCAGGTCCGCACCTCGACGGCGTCGCGCAGGAGCACGTCGTCGCGCTGATTGCACCCGTTGCCGTCGGTGTCCGCCCAGCTCCCGCCGAACGACGAGCGAACGTAGGCAGCCGGCCCCTCCGGTCGCCTCGCGACCGTGGCCAACGCCGCGAGATCACGGCGCGCCTCGGACCCGTCGACCGGCCCCGGCGAAGGCTCCGCGGTCGCTGCCGGCGGGGCACGTCGGGTCGCCGGTGCTTCCTCGGGCAGCCACAGCGAGACCGCCCAGCCGACGATCGCCAGCAGGACGACCAGCACTCCCAGCGACGTACGTCTTCCCACGGGATCGGATTGTGCCTGCGACCACCGACATCGATCCGACCCACCGCAGGTATTACCGAACGGTGACGGATGTGCTGATCCCTGTCGCCCCGGGGTCAGCGCTGGCACAGTGAAGGCATGACTGGGCTGGACATGGGACAGACACGCCGCGCCGAGGTCGGGGTCATCGGCGGGACCGGGCTCTACGAGTTCTTGACCGATGCCGAGGAGGTGGCTGTCGAGACCCCCTACGGCGACCCCTCCGCGCCGGTCACGGTGGGCACGGTCGCTGGACGGGCGGTGGCCTTCGTGCCCCGCCACGGCCGCGCGCACGAGTACCCGCCGCACGCCATCCCCTACCGCGCCAACCTCTGGGCGCTGAGGTCGCTCGGCGTGACCCAGGTGCTCTCCCCCAGCGCCGTCGG
>JALZDD010000707.1 GCA_030862715.1 Actinomycetota bacterium
GCGCGGATGAGCTGCTCGTACTGGTCGGTGATCCGGCTCCAGGTGAACTCGGCGGAGTGGCGGGCGCGGGCGTGGCCGGACAGCGACGCCGCCAGCTCGGGCTCGGACAAGAGCCGCTCCAACGCAGCGACGATGCCGGCCTCGTCGGAGAAGTAGAGGGCGGCGTCGCCGGCAACCCAGCGGTTGTAGCGGTTGTCGTGGGCGATCACCGCGTTGCCGCAGCCGAGCGCCTCGACCAGGGAGGGGTTGGTGCCGCCGACCTGGTGGCCGTGGACGTACGCCACGGAGTGGAAGCGCAGGGCCGAGACGATGTCGGTGTCGTAGATCGCGCCGAGGAAGACGACCTCGTCGCTGGCCGCCTCGAGGACGGCGCGCTGGTAGGCGTCCGTCGGATCATAGGAACCCAGGACGACCAGCTGCCGGCCCCAGCGGCGGCTGGAGAAGGCCCGGACGACCTCGAGGATGCTGTTCTCCGGCACCGGCCGGGCGACCAGGGTGAGGTAGGAACCCGGCTCGAGCCCGTGGTCGAGCAACGCCCACTCGGGAGCGTCGACGACGCTGGGGGCGCCGTAGGCGATCGTGGTGATCTTCTCTGCCGGCACCCGGGTCGCCAGGTGGCGGGCGATCTCGGGGTGGTCGGCGATGAGGTGGTCGCCCAGCCAGCAGGCGGCCCGCTCCTGGGTCCACAGGAACGCCTTCTCGGGGCCCGACCAGCGGGCCCGCTTCCACTCGATGCCGTCCATGTTGATGATGTTGGGGACGCGGCGGGAGCGCAGCACGGAGTTGAGCGCGCCGGTGTTGTAGCCGAACGTCACGCACACGCTGCCGTCCTGCGCGGCCTCGCGGGCGGCGTGCCGTACCGCGCCGACGTCGAACTCGATCGTCCCGCGCGGGCCGTCGTGCCGGGCCGGCACGTGGACGCGCTCGATGCCCTTCCACGAGTCGATGCGCAGATCCGCGGACGGCTCGTCGTCCTGGCAGTAGACGACGACTCGCCAACCGCGGTCGACCAGGTCCAGACCGATGTTCTCCACCGCGGTCTCGAAACCGCCGTGGGCTGCGGGCACGCCACGGGTCCCGAGCATCCGTACAGTTGGGGTCACGTGGGGTTGACTCCTAGTTTCTAGGAGCCGAGGGCTCCTATTTTCAGCACAAGGAGCCATCCAAGGGGATCCGCGTGGGCCGCGGTCCCGAAGTCGGGGTCATATACCCCAAATCGGTTACGTCACCGCAGGTCCGCGAGTGAGCACGAACTGGCGCAGCGCGTCCGGATCGTCCAGATCGACGTACTCGAACCCGTCGACCGCCGCCGGCGCCTCGCCGATCGCGCACATGGAGTCGTAGACCTGCACGTACGCCGCCGACTGCGGGCCCCAGTCGAGCACCTTCGCCGCGCGCTCTCGCGCCCGCAGGGCCAGCTCGACCCGCAGCTCGGGATCATCCAGCAGCGACTCGACCGCGTCGGTGAACGCAGCGACATCCCCGGAGGGGACGAAGAGCGCGGCGTCCTCGGCGGAGACCCGCGTCTCGATCAGGTCGAAGGAGACCGACGGCAGGGCGTACGCCATGTACTCCATCGTCTTGTTCATCGTCGAGACGTCGTTGAGCGGCGTCTTCAGGTCCGGGCACAGCCCGACGGTGGCGGCGCTGAGGTGCTGGGCGATGAGCGCCGAGCCGGCCCGGCCGGTGAAGGTGACGACATCGTCGAGGCCCAGCTCGGTGCAGCGGCGCTTGAGGTCCTCGAGGCAGTCGCCGAAGCCCATCAGCACCGCGTCGACATCGCTGCGGCCGCGCCGGTGGACGAGCTCGTCCATGACCTCCAGCACCGTGTCCACCCCGTCCTGGGGACCCATGATCCCGAGGTAGACCAGGGTGTGGCGGTTCGCGTTGGGTGCCGAGTCGTGGGGCCGTACCGGGCGCATCACCGAGGTGTCCGGTCCGCTGCGGACCACGGTCACGTCCGCGGGGGGCATCCCGCCACGGGTGATCGCGACCTTCCGGTAGGACTCGTTGGTCGAGATGACCTGGTCGGCGGTGGCGTACGTCTGCTTCTCGAGCCAGCGCAGCGCAGCAAGCTGGGCGCGGCCGGACAGGGACGTCGGGGTGCCGAACCGGGAGAGGAAGAGCTCGGGGTTGAGATCGTGCTGGTCGAAGACGAACCGGACGCCGCGGCGCTTCCAGATGCGGGCCAGCAGCCAGTAGGTGTCGGGCGGGTTGCACGCCTGCATGATGGAGAACGGGCGGTCGCGCCAGACCTTGTTGGCCAGCAGCGCCGTGCGGATCCAGCAGTAGACGAACTCGAGCAGATAGCCGAGCACGCCGCGGGCCTGCGGCGCCGGGCGGTACTTGTAGATGCGTACGCCGCCGAGCTGCTGGCGTCCCGGATCGCCAGGGCCCTTCGGGCAGATCACGCTGACCTCGTAACCGCGCGCGACCAGCGCCTGGCACTCCAGCCAGACACGTCGGTCCAACGGCACGGGAAGGTTCTGGACAATGATCAGCACGTGCGTCTTTGCCACGCCATGTCTCTGCTGGGCTGCGTTGACCATATGAGCA
>JALZDD010000709.1 GCA_030862715.1 Actinomycetota bacterium
GCGAGCCCGCCGGCCAGGGAGAAGAGGGTGAAGACGGAGAGGCCGACGACGAACATACGCCGCCTGCCGAAGACGTCGCCGAGGCGACCGCCGAGGAGCAGCAGGCCGCCGAAGGCGAGGGTGTAGCCGTTGAGCACCCAGGTGAGTGCCGCCGGGGTGAAGGCGAGGTCGTCGGCGATCCGGGGGAGCGCGACGTTCACGACCGCCGAGTCGAGCACGATCATGAGCTGGGCGACCAGGACCAGGGCGATCCCGGCGCCGGCGGCGGCCTTGGTGGCCGCCGGTGGCTTGGGTGGTGCCACGGTGGATGTCATTCGAGAGCTCCTGTTGGAGACGGAAGAGGAGTACAGTGAAGCGGAGGAAGTCTCCGCTTGATGAAGACACTACCGGAGAGTGTCTCCGGTTAGCAATGCATTTAGATCCTGTGGCGGGGGCTGCTGTTAACCTGAGGCGCCCGCAGCGAGGCGGGAGCCACTGAGGAGGTCCGGATGAGAGCCGACGCGCAGCGCAACCGCGAGCGGCTGATCGAGGTCGCTCATGCCGTGTTCAAGGAACGCGGTCTCGACGCACCTCTGGACGAGGTGGCTCGGCGTGCGGGTGTCGGCCCTGGCACTCTCTACCGCCACTTCCCCACCCGCGAGGCGCTCCACGAGGCGATCATGGCCACCTGGATCGAGGAGGTCGCCGCCCACGTCGAGAAGGCGATGGCGATCGAGGGCGGGTGCCGGGAGAAGCTGCTCGCCTGGTTCGAGGAGTACGTCTCGCTGCTCACCCGCCACCAGGGCGCCGCCGCCAAGATCACCGCCTCCCTGGGCTGCCAGGACTCCCCGCTGCGCACCAAGTGCCAGACCTACGCCGACGCCAACGAGAGCGTCCTGACGGAGATGGCCGAGCACGGTGTGCTCCGTGAGGGTGTCGACAACCTCGACGTTTGCCGCCTCCTCGGCGGCGTCGCGACCATGGCCGACCACTCCTCCCTCGAGGCCAAGGACGTACGTCCCATGCTCGATGTCATCGCGAACGGCGTCCTCAAGAACTGACCTGTGCTGGGGCACACTGGGCGTATGTCCTTCACCTCGCCGGTCAGCGGCCCGCAGAGCCCGCTGAAGCTGGAGTTCCCCCAGTCGCTCGCGACCTATGACGACTACGCCGCCGCGCAGAAGACGGTCGACTTCCTCTCCGACAAGGAGTTCCCGGTCGAGAACTGCATGATCGTCGGCACCGAGCTGAAGCAGATCGAGCGGATCACCGGCCGCCTCACCTGGAGCAAGGTCGCCCTCGCCGGCGTCCTCTCCGGCGCCTGGCTCGGTGTCTTCGTCGGCCTGATCATGTCGCTCTTCGGCAATGAGAACTTCCTCTTCATCCTGCTGTCGACGGTCCTCCTCGGTGTGGTCTTCGGCCTCATCTGGTCGCTGATCGGCTACGCCGCCACCCGCGGCACCCGCGACTTCTCGAGCGTCAAGGTCATCGTGCCGACCAAATACGAGGTCCTGGTCGAGCACAAGGTCGCCGCCCGTGCCCGCGAGCTCCTCGCCGATCTCCCGGGCGCCCTCCCCAACCCCTTCTCCTGACGGGCCGTCACTCACCGGCGTCTCGGATGGTGAGATAGGCGCGGCGTTCGCGTGTAGTCACGCGTGTTCCGGGGAAGAACTCCGTTGGAGAGGGAGGCCCCGATGTCATCTCAGATCAACGTACGTCCTGATGAGCTCGTCAGGCTCGCCGACCGCTGCATCGGCTGGGCGATGGACCTGACCGGCGCGACCACCGACAACGCCGGCGCACTCGTGGTCGCCTCACGCGATGCCGGCAACACCCAAGGTGGCTACGACACCACGGCTGCCCACGGGCCGCTGGTCGAGGCCGCGTCCAGTGCGCTCGAGTCGTTCGCGGCCGTCTTCGAGGCGGACGCCGACGCCCTCATGCTGTGTGCGTTCGACATCTCCGCGACCGACGAGCAGGTCGCCCGGGCCGCCCAGTCCAGCAACTCGCTCGAGCCGGGTCCGACGCCGCGGCCTCCGGAGCCGACTCCGGGACCGCCGCCGCCCTCGCCCACTCCGAGCCCGTCTCCGGGCCCGTCCCCGACCCCGCGCTGAGAGGCACCGAGATGTCCGAAGGCACCTGGAAGCTGTGGGACGACGCGTCGTCGATCGACGACGCGTCGCGTGGCTGGACCTCGATCGCCAAGGCGCTCGACAGCGTCACCGAGTCGTTCATCAGCGGCTCCAAGGATGTGGTCGCCGACTGGGAGGGCCAGACGGCCGAGTCCTACGAAGGACATCGCAAGACGCTCCTGACCGATCTCGACAAGGCGCGCGACCTCGCCGACAAGGCCGCCTCGGCGACGGCCCGGATCGCCGGCACCGTACGCATCGCCCAAGGCCACCTCGACCAGTCCTGGGCGACGGTCGCACACATCCCGCACCAGGGCAGTCCCTCGGGCGACATCCGGTTCCAGCCCGAGACCCCCGAGGACAGCAAGCTGATCACCGACGCGATCGCCCGCGCCTCCGAGATCCGGACCGGACTCGACCGCGACCTCAACGCCGACCGGCAGGTGCTGATCGACACCACCGCTGCCTGGCAGGACCTGTCGACGAGCATGGCGGCGATCGCCGAATCCGGACAGGACCCGTTCCACCTCCCCGCCGACGTGGACTCGGTCGGCATGATCACCGTCGACGGCAAGACCTACATCAACACCGGCAGCGGCGACGACGTGGTCACGGTCGGGATCAACCCGTTGACCGGAAGGCAGGTCGTCACCGTCAACGGTCAGATGTACGACGTACCTCCCGGCAACGAGATCGTCATCCGCGC
>JALZDD010000711.1 GCA_030862715.1 Actinomycetota bacterium
GGGGTGACCTCCGGAGCGCCAGCGGAGGAGGTCACCCCGATCCTCCAAGGACGCGGACAAGCGCTGACTCGGCGAAGCGAAGCGAGCTAAATGCGAAGCGAAGCGAGCAGATGCACCTGCGAAGCCAGCGGCAGGTACTCAGCGCGGGTAGAAGCCCGCTGCTCGAGCTCGGCGAGCGCATTGGTCGCACCAGGGTCGACATCGAGCAGCGACCCAGGAACGTGATCCACGAACACACGTACGCCACGGACATCCGAGACCGCGAAGCCGGCAGCCTCGAGCAGACCGGTGACCTCGTCGAGAGCGAAGCGGCGACCGGAGCGCCCCTGCGAAGTGGTGTCGTCGAGGAGCTCGGCAGCCTGCGCGAAGTGGCCGGCCAGAGCGCGGGAGAGGACGGCGGCGGTGCGCTGGGCGACCAGCAGGCTGAGCGTGCCACCGGGACGGAGCACCTCGCGGATCCCTGCCAGCGCCGCCGCAGGGTCGGGAACGACCTCGAGGACACCGTGGCAGAGCACCACGTCGGCACCGCTCGGGTCAGTGACGTCGGCGAGTGCGGCCAGGTCGCCCTGGCGCGCGTCGACGGAGACACCGGCCTCGCGGGCCCGGCGGTCGAGCGCGGCCAGCGCGTCGGGGCTGGGGTCGACGACGGTGACCCGGTGGCCGAGCCCGGCGATGCGTACGGCTGAGGTGCCGGTGCCGCCGCCGATGTCGAGGACGTCGAGCGGGCCGGAGGCCAGGACCGGGTCGAGCGCGTCCCAGACGGCGACGGTCCGGGCGCCTGCCCGACGACTGGTTGAAGCGGAGCCAGCTGACATGGGGCCAAGCGTAGGCCCTGCCTCCCACCCTGCGTACGCCACACCTGGATCAGCCCACGAGACGGTCGTGCGCGAGCCGGGTGGCCGGAGAGGTGTGGGCCATCAGCCCGAGGGACTCCTCGACGACGGCGAGGAACCGGTCGGCGTCACGCACCTGGTCGTCGGCCTCCTCCGCGGTGACCGCCCGGATCGAGCCGGCCTCCGCGGCGGCGCGCTTGGCGGCTCCGGCGGCGAAGTAGTCGGCCCACTCGGAGAGCTCCGGCGCGACCTTCTTGAGGCGGACCCAGGCGTTCCACGGACGACGGCGACCGGCGCGGCTCGCGGCCTCGACGGGATCGGTGCGGGCGGCGATCAGCGCCGCGGCGGCCTGGAGGGCGGCGACATGAGCGATGGCGTACCTGCTCGGTACGTCGTCGGCCACGATCGCCTCCGCGAGAGACTCGGTGGCGCGGAAGAGGTAGCTGTGTGTCGTCGCCGGCAGCAGATGCATCGGGTCGTCCTTCTCGCTCACGGTCGACCCCGCAATGGACGGCTCCGGCGGGCGTCGGGGGTCGAGGACGACGCCCGCCAGAGCCTGGTTGTTCGAACATCTGTTCGAACACGAGAATCAAACTACACCCCGCCACCGACAGTCACAAGACGTTTCGAGGACGGGGCGTGTCGAGGGTGGTGCGGGTCGCTCAGTCGTCGGCGACGGCGCCGCGGATGAGGTGCGGCGGGTGGATGTAGCGGGTGTTGGCCGGCAGCCACATGACCACCAGCAGCCCCGCGGCGATGACGATCGCGATCGCGGTGAGCACGCTGATGACCACCGGCGGGCCGGTCAGGATGCCGCCGACGCTGGCCACCGCGGAGATGAACACCAGGAACGTGATCACGATGCGGGCCCACTCGAAGCCGTTGCGGAGGAAGACCGCGAGCACACCGAGCATGCCGGCCATCACGCCGAACAGGGTGATCGCGGGGGCGATGAACGCCGGCGCGCTGACCCGGTTGTCGGTGGGCGGGTTGATGAGGGCCTCGAGCCCCTCGGTCTCCAGGATGCGCTTGGCCGAGGAGTTGCCCTCCGCCCACGCCCGCACCAGCTCGTCGGAGGTCAGCACCATCACCACGACCACGACGGCACTGAACGCGATCAGACCGACGATCAGGCGGACCGCCCACGTCATCTCCCGCGGCACGGGCTCGGCAGCAAGGGCTGCCACCTCGACAGTGGCCTCCAGGTCCTCGCTCACGACCACACCTTCGTTCTCGTCGGGTGTCGTCATGGTCATCCGGTCTCCTTGCGACGTGGGGGGAACTCTGCGTTGATCAGCCCATTCTGCCGCACGGGACACAACGGAGGTAAATACGGGATCACGTGCGCTTGGTCTCGGGCCGGGTCCGAACTGTCGGTGGCGTAGGCCAAGATGTCTCCATGGAATCTCTAGCGCTGACCTTCTCCAGCGGGTGGGCCAGTGGCATCAACGCCTACCTGGTCGTGCTGGTGCTCGGCGTCGTGCAGCGTACGACCGGAGCCGAGGAGATCCCTGACGTGCTCGGCACCTGGCCGGTGCTGGCGGCCGCCGGGGTGATGTTCGCGATCGAGTTCGTCGCCGACAAGATCCCCTACATCGACTCGACCTGGGACTCGATCTCCACGGTCATCCGGCCCACGATCGGCGCCGTGATCGGCGTCCTGCTCGCCGGCGAGGCCGACTCGCTCAACGCGGCCGTCGCCGGTGTCGTGGGCGGCACCTCGGCGCTGATGTCCCATCTGGTCAAGGCCAGCGAGCGACTCGCGGTCAACTCCTCCCCCGAGCCGGTCTCCAACTCGGTGGTCAGCCTGGCCGAGGACGGCCTCGTCCTCGGCGTGGTCTGGTTCGCGACCGAGCATCCGCTGGCCGCCGCCGGTATCGCCGCGGTTCTGCTGTCGGCCGGGCTGGTGCTGGTGTATTTCATCGTCCGCACCGTTCGCGGGGGCTGGCGCAGGCTCACCCGCCGCGGAAGGCGGGGTGCCCCACCGCCGGAGGGGCCCTCCGACGGCACCACCAAGCCCTATCCCGTCCAGTGACGCGCGTCGTCGTCCTGGGGGGTGGGTACGCCGGGATGGCCAGCGCCGCGAGGCTGGCCAAGCTCGGCCACTCGGTGACCCTTCTCGAGGCCTCCGGTCAGCTCGGCGGCGCACTGGTGCCGGTGCGTGAGGAGGGGTTCACCTGGGACGCCTCGGCGACCTCGACACTGCTGCCCGCGGTGATGCGCGACCTGTTCCGCAAGTCCGGGCGGCCCGCGGAGCGTGAGCTCGAGCTGGTGCCGATGGACGTGATCCGCGAGCACCGGTTCGCCGACAAGACCTCGGTCTCGATCCCCGGCGGCACCCGTGGCGCCCAGCTGGCGGCCTTCGACGAGCTCGGCCCGGGCATGGGCCAGCGGTGGACCGACTACGTCGCCAGGTTCAGCGAGGACTGGGAGGTGCTGCGCCAGCACTACTTCGAGGTGCCGTGGGAGCCCTCGGCGCTGCCCTCCGCCGTCGCGGAGCGGTTCCGGTCCCGCGAGACCCTCCACAAGCGGCTGCGCAAGACCTTCAAGGACGAACGGCTCCGGCTGGTCGCGGCACACCCGTTCGTCGCGGCGGGGCAGGAGCTGCGTGACGTACCTGCCTGGGCGGGGCTCACCGCCTATCTCGAGCAGCGGTTCGGCGCCTGGCGGGTCGAGGGCGGGATGGGCGTGGTGGCCGAGGTGCTCGCCGCCCGGATGGCCACCCGCAGGGTCTCGGTGCAGACCGCGACCCGGGTGGAGGACATCGTCGTACGCGACGGACGGGCGGTCGCGGTCAGCACCACCGCAGGAGAGATCGATCTCGGCACCGACGGAGCGGTCGTCCTCGCCTTCGACCCCCGCTCGCTGCCGGCCCTGCGGCCGCTGGTCGAGCGCACGCTGCCGGCGATCCCGCCGATGACCTTCCATCTCGGGCTCTCCTCGCTGCCGGAGCACCTCCGCGACCTTCCCGACGAGCTGGTGCTCCACGGCGAGCCCACCCTGGTCGTACGCACCCGCGGGCTCGCCCCCGAAGGACAGCACGCCTGGACGATCCACTCCTACGGCAAGCTGATGGAGGACGTCCTGCTCGCGCTCGCGCGCCACAAGATCGATCTGCGCGAGCACGTCGTGCACCGTGTCGACCTGGGCGCCGCCGAGCTCGTACGCCGCTGGCGCGGGTCGCCGCTGGGCGTGAAGTGGTCGGGACGCGGCACGGTGTTCCAGCGTCTCGGGCCGCGCACTCCTCTCCCGAACGTCTACGCCGCCGGCGCCCACGCCACGCCCGGCGCCGGGCTGCCGTTCGCCGGGCTGTCGTCCGCGCTGGTCGCGCAGTCGATCGGGCCCGCCGAGAAGTGAGCGTGCAGGCTAGACCGTGACGTTGAGCTTGGCGAAGATCTCCAGCGTCGCCTTGGAGCGGTTGAGCGTGTAGAAGTGCAGCCCGGGGGCGCCTCCGTCGAGGAGCTCCTGGCACAGCTCGGCGGCCACGGCGATGCCCTCGGCACGGATGTCGGCGGGCTCTGGTCCGGCGGCGCTGAGGCGCTCGACGATCTCCTCGGGGACCTCGGCGCCGATCAGCTCGCTCTGGCGGCGGATGGCGGCGAGGTTCAGGATCGGCATGATCCCCGGCAGGATCGGGATGTCGACGCCACGAGCACGCACCCGGTCGACGAGGCCGAAGTAGTCGGCCGCGCGGAAGAACATCTGCGTGACCGCGAACTCCGCGCCGGCCCTCGCCTTGGCGACCAGCACGTCGGCGTCGGCCTCGAGCGACTCGGCACTCGGGTGGCCCTCCGGGAAGGCGGCGACACCGATACGGAAGTCACCGCGCTCCCGGGCCAGCTTCACCACGTCGATCGCGTAGTCGAGACCGCCCGGCGTCGGGGTCCACTCGGCGCGCGGACCCTCGGCGGGGTCGCCGCGCAGCGCCATCACGTGCTCGACCCCCTTCGCCGCGTAGGCGTCTAGGATCGCCGCGACCTCGTCGCGGGTGTGGCCGACGCAGGTCAGGTGGGCAACCGGCAGCAGCTCGGTCTCCGCGGCGATCCGGCCGGTGATGGCGACCGTCTTGTCACGGGTCGAGCCGCCGGCGCCGTAGGTGACGCTCACGAAGGTGGGCCGGTAGGGCTCCAGCGCGCGCACGGCGTTCCACAGCTGCTCCTCGCCGGCCTCGTCCTTCGGCGGGAAGAACTCGAAGGAGAACGAGCGCTCGCCCTGCTTGATCAGCTCCGCGAGGGAGCGTCCACGTCCAGTCACCATCGGGCCATCCTAGGCAGTGCCCTAGGCTCGGAGAGTGAATGAAACGTGGGACGCCGATGAATTCCGCAGTCGCGTCCAGGGGGCACTGGACACCTTTCTCGAGACGCAGTCCCAGCGGCTGGTTCCGCTCGGTGACGAGGTCGAACCGCTCCTGCGCCGGGCCCGCGAGTCGATGTCCGGGGGCAAGCGGCTGCGCGCCGCGTTCTGCTACTGGGGCTTCCACGCGGTCCGCCCCTCCCCCTCGCCGGCCGAGGAGGAGTCGCTCGTACGCGCGGCCGCTGCGCTCGAGCTGCTCCAGGCCTCTGCGCTCGTCCACGACGACGTCATCGACGACTCCGACACCCGGCGCGGAGCGCCGTCCGCGCACCGCGCGTTCGAGGCCGACCACGCCGCCGCGGGCTGGCCGGGCCGGTCCCGTGCCTACGGCGATGCCGCTGCCGTTCTCCTCGGAGACCTGCTGCTGACCTGGTCGGACGAGCTGCTGCGTACCTCTGGGTTCGGGGACCCCGAGACCTCCGCCGCCCTGTCGGTGTTCGACCACACCCGCACCGAGGTGATCGCCGGGCAGTTCCTCGACATCACCGTCCAGGCGCGCGGCGCGGCGGACGTCGAAGCCGCGATGAAGGTGGCGCGCTACAAGGCGGCCAAGTACTCCGTCGAGCGCCCCCTCCACGTCGGCGCGGCCCTGGCCGGAGCCTCCCGGGAGCAGATCGAGGCGCTGTCGGCCTACGGCCTCCCCGTCGGCGAGGCCTTCCAGCTCCGCGACGACCTCCTCGGCGTCTTCGGCGACCCCTCGGTCACCGGCAAGCCCGCCGGCGACGACCTCGTCGAGGGCAAGCGCACCGTCCTCGTCGCCCTCGCCCTGACGGCCTCACCGCCCGCCGACGCCGACCTCCTCGACCGCTCCCTCGGCCAGCCGCTCACCGAGGAACAGGTCGCGGAGCTGCGTACGATCATCGCCTCCTCCGGTGCCGAGCAGCAGGTCGAGAAGACCATCACCGAGCTCGCCGACCAAGGCCTCACCGCCCTAGACGACGCCAAGTCGTCAGGCGTCCTCGACGCGAACGCCGCACAGGTCCTGCGCGCCCTGGCCACCGCCGCCACCCAGCGCACGGTCTAGCCGAGACGTCACCGCGGTCGGCCGAAGCGTCTAGAGCGAGGTGGCGGGCATCTCGAAGAGGACCTTGTCGGACGGCTTGTCGGAGCCGCCCTCGGGTTCCATGGTGACCATCAGGTCGCCGTCCTCGACCGGTACGGCGACGGCCATCTCCTCATCGAGGACGCCGGCGGACTCCATGCCGGCGTCGGTGTGCCACCAGACCTGGTAGGTCATCCCGGCGGGGCGGTCGAGGTGGGCGGTGTCGACGGCGACCATGTGCATCTCGTGAGACATCGCGACCATCAGCTCGCCGTCGGAGGTCTTCTCCTTGTGCATCCTCGCGTCGGGGGCCGACATCACCTCGGCGGCGGTCATCGCGGGCGGGTCGTCGTCTCGTACGACCAGCCCGACCGTCACACCGACACCGACGACCAGGGCCGCGACCGCGGCGATCACGCCCTCGAACCAGCGACGACGAGCGCGGCCCACGGCGACGACGGGCCGGAGCTGCGGAGTCTCCGAGGCCGTCCGCATCACCCTCGCGCGCAGCGACGCCGGAGGGGCCTCGGCGACCTCATCGGCCAGCGACGCGGTGGCCGATCGCAGCGAGTCGACCTCCTCGCGGCAGTCGGGACAGGCGGCCAGGTGCGCCTCGACCTCTGCTCGCTCATCGGGCTCCAGTGCGTTGAGCAGGTAGGCCCCGACCAGACCGTGAACATCAGGCGCCATCGCGAGCCCCTCCACCCTTTGCCTCGAGCTCCGCTTCGGCCAGACAGTCACGCAAACGGATCAGCCCATCGCGCATCCGCGACTTCACCGTCGGCAGCGGCCGGCCGAGCAGCTCGGCGACCTCGGGATAGGTGAAGCCCTGGTAGTAGGCCAGCCGCACGGCCTGCGACTGCAGCGGCGTGAGGGAGTCCAGGCAGCGGCGTACGCCTTCGTGCTCCGCCGCCGTGACGACAGCGTCCTCCGGGCCGGCGACGTCGACCGGCTCACGCCGGGCGACATGCTCCTCCCTCGCCCGCGAGGCCTGCGAGGAGCGCACGGTGTCGACGGCGCGACGGTGCGCGATCGTCAGCACCCAGGTCCGGACGGAGCCGCGCGACGGGTCGAACCGGGCCGCCTGGCGCCATATCTCGGTGAACACCTCCTGGGTCACCTCCTCCGCACGCGAGGGGTCGCGCACGACCCGCCGGGCGACGCCGAAGACGAGTGGAGCCAGGTCGTCGTAGAGCCGGCCGAAGGCCTCGAGGTCGCCACCGGCCACCGCGGCGAGCACCGCCGCCGGGTCCAGGTCGTCTTCCGGGTCCGGTGGCGACTCGTCGCCCACGACCCGCAGCGCTCGCCGCACGCGCACCCCTTCCGACAAATGACAGATCTCACTCCGGGTTCGCAGCCGAAGAGTGGGAGGATTGGTCCCATCCGACCATCGATCGGCCACGAACTCACAGCATGGCATCCCGCAACGTCCTCGGACGTCTCTACGGCCCCGCCGCGGGCATCGCCGCCGGCGTGCTCGGCCTCGGCGTCGCCGAGCTCATCGCCGCTCTCGCCGGTGGCGCCTCTCCCCTGCTCGCGCTCGGCGACCGGGTCATCGACCTGACCCCGCGCTGGCTCAAGGAGGCAGCGGTCGCGACCTTCGGCACCGCTGACAAGCCGATCCTGCTCGCCTGCGTCGGGCTGGTCACGCTGGTCCTGCTCGGCGTGGCCGGTGCCCTGGCCGTACGCCGCCCCGCCCTCGGCGCGGGCATGCTGGTGCTCCTCGGGGCCATCGACATCGCCGCCCTCCTGGCCGACCGGGCCGGCAACGGGACCACGGGAATCGTCGCGCTGGCGATCGGCCTGGCGGTCGGCATCACCGCATTGATCCTCCTCACCCGGCGCGTACGCGAAGCCGTCGGCACGCCCACCGAGGCAGAGGCACCCGACGGCTTCGACCGTCGTAGATTCCTGGTCGCCGCCGCAGCCGTGACCGCGGTCGGCGCCGCCGGCGGGGTCGGCGCCAAGGTGGTCACCGTCCGCCGCCACCCGGCGACGAAGGTGGCCATCCCGACAGCCGTCTCCCCCGCCGCGCCCCTCCCGGCTGGCGCTGAGCTCCGGATCGACGGCCTCACGCCCCACCTGACCCCCGTCGACGACTTCTATCGCATCGACATCGCCCTGCTCACCCCACGCGTCGACGTCGCCGACTACCGGCTCAAGATCCACGGCCTGGTCGACAACCCGGTCGAGCTGACCTACGAGGATCTGCTCGCGATGCCGCTCTACGAGCGGCGCGTGACGATCTGCTGCGTCTCCAACGAGGTGGGCGGCGACCTGATCGGCAACGCGACCTGGACCGGCGTACGCATCCGCGACGTCCTCAAGCGCGCCCGCCTCTCCCCCGACGCCGACGCGGTCAAGTCCACCGGCGCCGACGGCATCACCATCGGCACCCCGCTCGAGGCGCTCACCGACGGCCGCGACTCCTTGCTCGCGATCGCCCAGGACGGGGAGCCGCTGACCCAGGACCACGGATTCCCCGTACGCATGGTCGTCCCCGGCCTCTACGGCTACGTCTCGGCGACCAAGTGGCTCACCGACCTGGAGGTCACCCG
>JALZDD010000712.1 GCA_030862715.1 Actinomycetota bacterium
CCGACGGCGCGCACCAGACTCTGCTCGCCCTGCACTGACATCTCTTTCGAACCTCCCGCTGCGAACCGCGGCTCTGTGCCGCCTTGGTCCGCCGGCGGGGCCAGCGCGAGGTGATACACACAATGGATACGGAGCGGTGGCTCCGTACCTACAAGAATACGCCGCCCACCCCGGCCATCCGGAATCGCCGAGGTGGGCGCCTGTCAGGGCTCGAGATCGACCATCCCGCTGCCGCTCAGGATGTCCAACGGCACCGACACCTGGTCGTGCACGATCCTCCAGGTGCCGTCGATCTTGCGCAGCCCGTAGGTGACCCGCACCCACATGCCGGCCGTGGCGACCCCGTTCTTCATCGTCCCGCTGAGACGGCCGAAGGCATGCCCGAAGGCCACCCCGCCGCCGATGGTGAGCGTCAGGTCCCGCAGCTCGTAGTCCACGGTCTCGAAGACTTGGAAGACCCTCGCCCAGTTGGCGAGCTTCGCCTCGATCCCGACGTGCTGGAGCGGCGGTTCGATGTCGAAGGAGACGACATCGGGGGCGTACGGCTCTCGCAGGGCGTCGAGGTCCTTGGCGCGCAGCCCTTCGACGACCTTCTCGATCTGCCGTCCGATCGCGGGCTCCTCCGCGGTGGCGGCGCTCATGAGCGCGCCTCCGCAGCGCCGACGAGACCATCGGCAGCCCGCAGAGGCGCGAGCGCGGAGCTCCACGAGACGATCTGATCCAGCATGGCGGTCAGCGCGGCCGCGTGCCGCTCCCCGGGCACGAAGGTGGTGTGGTTCTCGAAGTCGGTGAACAGCGAGAGCTCGACCGGCCGGCTCACGTCGGCCATGCCCAACGTCCCGCAGACCGTACGCAGCTGGGCGACCGCCCGAGCGCCGCCGCTCACGCCGTAGGAGACGAATCCGACCGCCTTGTTCGTCCACTCCGAGCAGGCGTGGTCGATGGCGTTCTTCAGAACCCCGGGCATACCGCCGTTGTACTCCGGCGTCACGATCACGAACCCGTCGAACGGGGCGATCCGCGCGGCCCAGTCGCGGGTGTGCTGGTTTACCGAGGGGCCGAACATCGGCGGCACGGGCTCGTCCAGGTGCGGGAGCGGGTGATCGAGCAGATCGACCAGCTCGAAGGTCGCGTCGTCGCGGTGCGACGCCAGATCATGGACCCACTGGGCGACCTGTGGGCCGTTGCGGTTGGGGCGGGTGCTGCCGAGGATGATGCCGATGCTGATCACGTCCGGACTCCTTGTTCTCCGTGCTGTTCTTCGTGGTGGGTGTGCTGCCCCTCCGACGAAGGAGACGTACGGAATGTCAGGCGGTCTCACAGATCGGGTCGCTGTTTCGTCGGTTGGGATGTAGACCTGCAGACGAAGGAGCCGCCATGACCGACCCGCACCTCGCCGAGCTGATCAGCGAGCGCCGCCAGCTGATCAATCTCGCCTACCGCCTGCTCGGCTCGCTCGCCGAGGCCGAGGACGTCGCGCAGGAGACCTACACCCGCTGGTACGCCCTGTCCGAGCAACAACGGGACGCGATCGCCTCTCCCGGCGCCTGGATGACGACGGTCGCCAGCCGGATCTGTCTCGATCTCCTCGGCTCCGCACGCGCCCGGCGCGAGCACTATGTGGGCGACTGGATCCCGGAGCCGGTGCCCGGCGGTTGGCTCGACGGCACCGGATCTGCCCCGGCCGACCCCGCCGACCGGGTCACCCTCGACGAGTCGATCAGCATGGCCTTCCTGGTGGTGCTGGAGTCCATGACTCCCGCCGAGCGGGTCTCCTTCGTCCTACACGACATCTTCCGCTACACCTTCGCCGAGATCGCCGAGGTCGTCGGACGCACTCCAGCGGCATGCCGCCAGCTCGCCTCCAGCGCTCGCCGCCGCATCGACACATCACGGGATCCATCGACCACCGAGCGCGCCGATCTCGTCCGTGGCTTCAAACAGGCCTGGGAGTCGCGCGACATCGAGGCCCTCGTCGGGCTGCTCGACCCCCAGGCGATCGCCACCGCCGACGGCG
>JALZDD010000719.1 GCA_030862715.1 Actinomycetota bacterium
CCGCGAGCTCCTCGCGGTGCTGCCAGTCGTTGAAGGTCTCGTCGGTGTCGCTCACAGCTCAACTTTCGGTTGCTCGGGAAGAAGGGACGGCACACCCCGCCAGGCTCGATTATCGGCGTGGCGGGACGCCCGGCCACCTTGATCGATCCAACCTTGGACATGGTGTGACCGGGGTCTCTTCGACCCCTGCGAGCGGCGCCTCAGAACGAGCCAGGTACGCCCGTCAGGGAGTCGCGGTCGCCGTCGGATCCTCGGCGGGATCCTCGGTCGGCTCGGTCGTCGCGGTCTCGGTCGGCTCGGCCGTCGGCGTCTCGGTGGCCGGGTCGGTCGCCGCGTCGCTGGGGGCGGTCTCGGTCGGCTCGGGTGACTCGGAAGGCGTCGCGTCGCCGGTTTCCGTACCGTCGCTGGGGGCGATCTCGCCGCCGTCCTCCGCGCCCTCTTCGTCGGGTTCCTCGTTCAGCCCGGGGTCCGTCCCGGTGTCGACCGAGCCGCCGACGGGCGTTGTCGGAGCCGTGCTGCTCTCGCCGTTGGTCGGCTCGGCAGACGGCGTCACCTCGCCGACCTTAGGTGTGTCGTCCTGGCCGGGCAGGAGACCGGGATTGGCGGCGACGGCCACGCCGGCAGAGACCAGAACCACGGCCGCTGCGGCGAGAACCGCGACCTTCCAGCGCCGCCCGGAAGGCTGCGCAGGCTCGGCGAACGTGGGCGCCATCGTCGGCAGGTCGGCGGTGTTGGAGGAAGCCGCGGCGGGTCGTGGCGCTCGAGCGATCCCGCCGGTGGTGAATGCCGGCGGCAGCGTGCCGATGCTGGTCTGCTCCTCCGAGGTGACCGGGGCCGGCAGCAGGGTCCAGTCGCCGTTGGTGGCGAGGATGTCCGCGGCGGAGGGTCGTCCGGCCGGATCCTCGGCCAGGCACGCGGCGACCAGCGGGCGCAGGTAGACCGGGCAGAGGCTCAGGTTGGGCGACTCGCCCTTGAGGAGATGTCCCATCGAGCCGATCTCGCCGCTGAACGGCCAGCGGCCGGTGGCTGCGACGAAGGCGACCAGGCCGAGTGCCCAGATGTCGACGGCGCTGGAGAAGGTGCCGGTCTGGACCTGCTCGGGCGCCTGGTAGCCGTAGGTGCCGACCGCCTTGCCGGTCTGGGTCAGCGCGGTGCCATCGACGGAGCGGGCGATGCCCATGTCGATCACGCACGGGTCGGTCGCGCCGTAGAGGATGTTGCCCGGCTTGATGTCGCGGTGGACCAGCCCGGCAGCGTGCACCGCGGCGAGGGCCTCGGCAACCCCGGCGACCAGCTGGCGTACGTCGATCTCGGGCAGGCGCTGGCCGGAGCTGATCAGCTTGTTGAGCGGCGGGTCGGCGATGTACTCGCTCGCCATCCAAGGCTGCTCGGCATCGGGGTCGGCGTCGAGCACCCTCGCGGTGAACCGGCTCTCGACCCTCTTGGCGGCCTGGATCTCCCGCTCGAACCGCGCACGGAAGCCCGGGTCGGAGGTGAGCTCGGGAAGGATCGCCTTCACGGCCGCCCTCATCCCGTTGGCGTCCTCGCCCAGGTAGACGACGCCCATACCGCCGTGGCCGAGGCGGCCGGTGAGCACGTACGGACCCATCTCGCGGGGATCGTTCGCGGTCAGCGGGCTGGACTGTGCGGACTGGGGGGACGTGGGGATTTCCCGAGACAACTTCTCTGCTCCTGTGGCACCGGCGAGTGTGTCTCGGAGCGTATCGGACTCGGCTCCGCGATCAGGTCACGCCGGGCGGAGCGTTCCGGACTCTGGAAGGATCAAAGCCATGACTGAGTCGACGGAGAAATCCACAGTGACATTGGGCCAGGGCACCGGTCCCCTCCGCGGGGTCAAGGTCGTCGAGCTGGCGGGGATCGGGCCGGGGCCGCACGCCTGCACGATCCTCGCCGACATGGGTGCGGACGTGATCCGGGTCGACCGCCCGGGCGGCAACGTGCTCGGTGGCGGTGCCGGCGACCTGCTCACCCGCGGCCGCCCGAGCATCGCGCTGGACCTCAAGAACCCGGATGCCGTCGAGACCGTCCTGCGCCTGGTGGAGACCGCCGACGTACTCATCGAGGGGCTGCGCCCCGGAGTCACCGACCGCCTCGGCCTGGGCCCCGACACCTGCCGGGAGCGCAACCCGCGCCTCGTCTACGGCCGGATGACCGGCTGGGGCCAGGACGGCCCGCTCGCCCAGTCCGCCGGACACGACCTCACCTACATCGCCACCACCGGCGTGCTCAACGGGCTCGGCCAGGACCGGGCCCGTCCTCACTTCCCGCTCAACCTGCTCGGCGACTTCGGTGGCGGATCGACCTATCTGGTGATGGGCATCCTGGCCGCGCTCGTCGAGGCCAAGACCACCGGCCAGGGGCAGGTCGTCGACGCTGCGATCGTGGACGGCACCGCCCACCTCGCCACGATGATCTCCGGGATGCTCGCCTCCGGCACCTGGCACGAGCAGAGGCAGAGCAACCTGCTCGACGGCGCGATGCCGTTCTACGCGCTCTACGACACCTCCGACGGCCGACAGGTCGCGGTCGGTGCGCTGGAGGGCAAGTTCTTCGCGGAGATGGTCACCCGGCTCGGTCTCGATGGGGTCTGCCCGGGGCAGTACGAGATGGAGCGCTACGACGAGATGCGCGATCTCTTCACCAAGACCTTCGGCTCCAAGACGATGGCCGAGTGGGCCGAGATCTTCGAGGGCACGGACGCCTGCGTCGCCCCCGTCCTCACCCCCTCAGAGGCTGCTGAGCATCCGCACCTGCAGGCCCGCCAGACGTACGTCACCCACCACGGTGTCACCCAGCCCGCTCCCGCTCCGCGGTTCAGCCGGACCACCTCCACCTTGGGTGCGGGACCGGCCGCCAGCGCGGGTCAGCACACCCGCGAGGCCCTCGCCGCCTGGGGCATCGACGACGCCGACGCGCTGATCGAGAAGGGCGCCGCGTTCCAGGACTGACGACCAGACGCAGAAACGGCGCGGCGTACGACCCGAAGGTCATACGC
>JALZDD010000725.1 GCA_030862715.1 Actinomycetota bacterium
AGCAGCGGCCGCAGCCCTGCGGCCCGTAGATCGCCACCGGCTCACCGGGCTCGATCCCGTGCACGCCGTCGCCGAGCGAGTCGACAACCCCGACGCCCTCGTGGCCGAGCGTCATCGGCAGCGGGTAACCGAACGACTGCCAGGCATCCTCCGGTAGGCCCATCAGGAAGGAGTCGGAGTGGCAGGCGCCGGCCGCGGTGATCTTCACCCGCACCTGGCCCGGTGCCGGCTCCGGCACCGGAACCTCGCTGATCTCCGGCGCAGCGCCGATCGTGACGTACCTCAGAGCCTTCATCGACGATCTCCAGACCGGCAGGACCCGCGCCCGCCGCTGCGTCCCGTTCTACCCTGGCGTCCCTGAGGACGCCAGGGTAGAAGCCGGTCCGGCTTACTGCCCGAAGACCTGCAGCTCGGCGGCGTGGACGATGGTGCCGCGGTCGGAGCCGGTCTTGCAGTCGGTCGTGGTGAGCGGGTCGGCGTCTTGCTCACCGGCGTAGCCGGCATAGCCCGTGCACTGGTTCTCCAATGCCACCAGACGTACCGCCGCGGCGGAGGTGTCGGGGACGTCGAAGGTGCGCAGGTTGAGGTTGGGTGCGACCGGCCTCGGGCGCTTTCCGGGGAAGGCGTCGTCGGCCGAGGTGTAGAAGCGCTTCCAGGTCGCGCCTGCGGTGTTGCACGCAGAGACACACGCCTCGAGCGCGAACTTTCGCAGTGCAGTGAAGCGGGATCCCGAGTCGGCGTCCGTCTCGGTGGCCGGGGAGAGGTAGGCGCTGACGTTGACGGACTTCACGGTGTGGGTTCCGCCAGCCAGGTCGACGGCGACCGATGGCGTGGTCGAGTCCACGTTGTCAGCGGTGACGCCGCCCCAGTTGGTGCTCTCCGTGCCGTCGAGCAGCGCATCCGGGTTGCGCGAGCTTTCGGTGGCGGCGATCACCGTCGCTCCCTTGGCGGCAGCGGCGAGGTTGGTGCTCCCCGCGAACGAGACCGTCTTGGTCGTCTCCGAGGGGGAGACGGTGACGGTCTTGCGCTGGGCGCCCCCGGTCTTGGCGACGTAGAGGAACTCGTACGTCCCAGGGACGAAGTGTGCGACCGATCCCATCGCGGTGTCGACCAGCGTGTCGGCGATCGGTGTGGCCCGAGCCTCGAACCGGCCGACGTACACCTTCCCGGGAGTGCCGGCGGGTGTGCTGAAGGTGATCTTGGTGTTGCGCGAGGCCGGCGAGGCGAAGCTCGGGGTCGGCTCGTGGTCGTCGGCGGTCGTGGTGGCGTAGCGACCCATGCCGCGCCGGGCGAACGCGTCGGCGATCACCTGGCGGTTGGCGCCGCCGAAGCGCATCTGGTCGGCGGCTAGGAAGGCGTCGCGGGCGTCCAGCATCGAGGTCGCGCCCTGCTGGAGCAGGAACGAGTCGAAGACCAGCTGGATCCAGCGGCGGTTGCCGGGGCACTTGTCGGCGGCCAGCGGCGAGGCGGTCGTCGTCCCGACCGAGCAGCGCCGCTGCAGGGCCTTGTCGGCGTAGGGGTAGGTCGCGTTGTACTTGTCGACCAAGGCCTGCCGTACCGACCACATCGTGCCGTTCCAGATCTCGCCGTCGGCGTGGACCTGGGGACCGGTGCTGTCGTAGCCGACGTCGGAGAAGTTGAGCGGGTTCTTGTCGATCGCGAAGTTGCGGATCGCGGTGTCGGTGTTGCCGGTGGCGTAGGAGCCGACGGCCCACGGGCTGCCGCCGTTGTAGAGGTCGTGGGCGAACATGTGCTCGGCCGCGGCCAGGTCGCTCCAGGACTCACCCATCGCGCCACCCTGGTCCGAGGTGAGGCCGTCGTCGGGCCCGCCGACCATCCGGTTGGAGATGGCGTGGGTGTATTCGTGGCCCACGATCCCGAAATCCAGCGAACCGTCGGTGCAAGGGGCGTAGAAGGCACCAGCGGCGGGCTGGAAGAGGTACTGGTTGGTGATGCCCGGCACGCCGTCCATCAGGGTGAGCTGGTTGGCGTTGTTGCGGCCGGTCAGCAGCCCGGTCTGCTCGACGACCTGCGAGTCGAGCGCGGCGGCCTGCGCGTTGCCGACCTCGGCGTCGAGACCACGACCGCCGCGGCCGAGGTTGTCGGTCTGCAGGTTGTAGTTCTCCTCGGTGAAGCCGAGGAAGTAGGACCAGTCGTGCATCCGGTTGTGGCTCGCGAACAGGTTGCCGACGACGTAGTTGACGTCGTTGCCGCCGGGAACCAGGGTCGTTGGCGAGCACTTGGAGTTGTTCCAGGCGTCGGTGAACGTGCCGGTGTAGTCACGTACCGGCGAGATCGGCGCCTGCTCGAGGCCACCGGCGGCCAGCGGCGAGAGCCAGCCCTCGTGGGTGTTGGCGTTGTTGCCGATCGTGGTCAGGCTCGGCACCCCGACGGTCGTGCTGAGCAGCGTGTCCCACGGACCGGCGTTGGCCAGGCTCTTCAGCTCCGGCCCGGTGCACTCGGCCACCTTGGTCCAGCACGCGATCACGTCGTTGGCCGGGACCGCTTCACCTCCGGTCGAGGCGGCGTCGGGGGTGCCGGGGAAGTAGGACCAGCGCGGGTTGCTGCCCGGCAGGTCACCGGTCTCCGCGCCGGCATCGGAGGAGGCGACGGTCACCGTATAGCTGCCGACGAGGAGCGAGTCGTCGAAGGGACACACCTGGACCGCGTACGTCCCGGGGTCGATCTTCTCGGCGGTGTAGGTCGCGGTCTCGGGGCTGGTGAGCAGGTCACCCTCCACGAGCAGCTTCCCGTCAGGGGCGAAGAGCTTCACGGTGAAGTCGTCGGTCGGCAGCCCGACCGCGACCGCGGCCAGTGTGCGGGTCTTGTCGTCGGCGATCTCGAAGGTGTGCTTCGGGCCGCAGGCGCCGAGCGCGGTGCCGGTGAACGGGCCCTCGACGTCGTTCTCGTGGTTGACGTTGTTGCGGCGCAGGAGCACCTCGCCGGTGACCGCGTCGACCAGCACCGTCTGCCCCAGCAGGGTGGCGGCGGCCGAGTCGACGACGGTGGCCTGGAAGACGGGACGTACGCCCTCGCCGGGGACCGGGAGGGCCCGCAGCCGCACCAGCTGGTCCGTCGCCAGGCCGGGGACCGTCAGCTTGGTCCAGTCGGTCAGCTTCGCGGCGACGTCGGTGACGATCTCGCCGACCTTCGAGCCGGAGACCGGGCGCCCGGCCGAGGCCGCCGCCTTCAGCCACGCCTCGGTCGGGGTGAGCTCGGCCTTCGCCGGGGTGCCGGTCACCTTGGACAGCGAGGAGGAGACGTAGGTGATGTCGCCGCCGGCCACGCCCACGGTGACCAGCCCCTCGGTGGCGGCGGACAGGCCGTCGTAGGTCTGCCGGAAGAGCACCGCATGACCGCCTCCGCCGGCCAGCTTCTGGTCGCTGACCAGCTCGAGGTCGTCCATCTGGGCCGCGGTGAGCCCGAAGACCGCCGCGTTGTCGTCGAGGAAGTCCCGGGCGGCAGCGACCGGGTCAGAGGAGCCAGCAGGAGCCAGCACGCCGTCGGAGGAGATCAGCGAGGTCGGAGTCCCGTGGGCGTTCCAGCGGATGTCGACGGCATCCAGGGCCTGGGCCGCGGACTCCTGGGTCGAGGTGGGCAGCACGCGGTCGCGTACGTCCAGGCCGGCATCGGCCTCGTGACCGAGCAGCCCGCCGGAGCGGGCCGTGTCGGACGTGGTGGTGGCAGAGTCATCAGTAGTGGAGAGCGCGGCACCCGAGACCGGCGTCGCCAGTACGAAGGCGCCGAGGGCGATGCTCAACGCTGCACCGAGGCTTACCCGAGTGCGACTGGAACGTGTTTCGGTCATGCGGGACCAACGTCCCTTTACCCGCTCCGGTTACGCGCCATAGGTAACGGCTGTACAACGAACAGACGCACGAGCGGTAGAAGCCACCCGATAGGGTTCCGGACACATGTAACCGCCTTCACAGACAGGGAGCACCACGATGGGTGACTTCGTCAACCTCACCGTCGAGGACGGCGTCGGCACGATCCGGCTCGACCGGCCGAAGATGAACGCGATCAGCTTCCAGGTCCAGGCCGAGCTGCTCGAGGTCGCGACCGAGGCGGCAGCCGACGATGACGTACGCGCGGTCGTCGTCTACGGAGGCGAGAGGCTGTTCGCCGCCGGGAACGACGTCAAGGAGATGGCCGGCCTCTCCTACTCCGAGATGGCCAAGCGGGTCGCGGGCGTGCAGGCCGCGGTGACGGCCGTCGCGGAGATCCCCAAGCCGGTGGTGGCCGCGGTGACCGGCTACGCGCTGGGCGGCGGTTGCGAGCTGGCGCTCGCGGCCGACTTCCGGATCGCCGCAGACGACGCGACCTTCGGTCAGCCGGAGGTCCTGCTCGGCATCATCCCGGGTGCCGGCGGCACGCAGCGGCTGGCACGACTGGTCGGGCCGTCCAAGGCAAAGGATCTGATCTTCTCGGGCCGCTTCGTCACGGCAGACGAGGCGCTTGCAATCGGCTTGGCCGACCGGCTCGTACCGGCGGCCTCGGTCTATGAGGAGGCGCTCGCGTGGGCGAGCCAGTTCAAGACGGCGGCACCATACGCTCTGGCGGCGGCGAAGACGGCGATCGACAAGGGCCTCGGAGTGGACCTCGCCACCGGGCTGGCAATCGAGCAGCAGCAGTTCGCCGGCGTGTTCGCGACGCAGGACTCCCAGACCGGGATGGCATCGTTCCTGGAGAACGGCCCCGGCAAAGCCAACTTCGAAGGGAAGTGAATCTCGTGTCCGACACCAAGACGTCCAACGGCCCGGGCATGGTCCACACCATCCGGTCCTACGCCTCCAGGGTGGTCTGGGCGATCGCACTGCTCGCCGCGCTGGCGCTGGCGATCGGAGCGCTGATGATCGCGCTCAAGGCGAACCAGGACAACACCCTCGTGGCATTCATCCTCAACCTCGCCGACACCGCCGATCTCGGCCTGTTCTCGCGGGAGAACGGCATCAAGCAGTTCAGCGGTGAGGACGCCGAGATCAAGAACGCGCTCTTCAACTGGGGCATCGGTGCGCTGGCGTGGCTGAT
>JALZDD010000723.1 GCA_030862715.1 Actinomycetota bacterium
GGAATGGGGGCCGAGGCGATCAAGGAACTGATCCACGGCTTCAACCTTCGTGAGGAGGAGGAGCGACTGCAGGAGATAGTCCGGACCGGCAAGGGCGCGAAGAAGGCTCGTGCGGTCAAGCGACTCAAGGTCATCTCGCCTTTCACTGCCGATGGGTCGCGCAACTCTCCGATGGGCATGGTGCTGGACTCGGTGCCGGTCATCCCGCCCGACCTGCGTCCGATGGTGCAGCTTGACGGGGGACGGTTCGCAACATCCGACCTGAACGACCTGTACCGCCGGGTCATCAACCGCAACAACCGTCTGAAGCGCCTCCTCGACCTCGGGGCTCCCGAGATCATCGTCAACAACGAGAAGCGCATGCTCCAGGAAGCGGTCGACGCACTGTTCGACAACGGTCGCCGCGGTCGCCCGGTCACGGGTCCCGGTAACCGTCCGCTCAAGTCCCTCAGCGACATGCTCAAGGGCAAGCAGGGTCGATTCCGTCAGAACCTGCTCGGTAAGCGCGTCGACTACTCCGGCCGTTCGGTCATCGTGTCGGGTCCGCAGCTCAAGCTGCACCAGTGCGGTCTGCCGAAGCAGATGGCCCTGGAGCTGTTCAAGCCGTTCGTGATGAAGCGCCTGGTGGACCTGAGCCACGCTCAGAACATCAAGTCCGCCAAGCGGATGGTCGAGCGTGCTCGCCCGGTCGTGTGGGACGTCCTCGAAGAGGTCATCACCGAGCACCCGGTTCTGCTGAACCGTGCGCCCACCCTGCACCGCCTCGGCATCCAGGCCTTCGAGCCGCAGCTGATCGAGGGTAAGGCCATCCAGCTGCACCCGCTCGTCTGCACCGCGTTCAACGCGGACTTCGACGGTGACCAGATGGCTGTCCACCTGCCGCTGTCGGCAGAGGCCCAGGCCGAGGCTCGCATCCTGATGCTCTCGACCAACAACATCCTCAAGCCGTCCGACGGTCGTCCGGTCACCATGCCGACCCAGGACATGATCATCGGTCTCTACTTCATCACCTCCGACCGTGAGGGTGAGGTCGGCGAGGGCCGTGCCTTCTCGTCGCCGGCCGAGGCCATCATGGCCTTCGACCACCTCGAGATCACGCTGCAGTCGAAGATCAAGATCCGCCTCGACGACATCGTCCCGCCGATCGGCTACGACGTGCCGGAGGGCTGGACCGCGGGCGACCCGCTCGTCCTCGAGACCACGCTGGGCCGGGTGATCTTCAACGACACCCTCCCCGCCGACTACCCCTTCGTGAACTACGAGGTCGGTAAGAAGCAGCTCGGCGCGATCATCAACGACCTGGCCGAGCGTTACACCAAGGTCGAGGTCGCGGCGTCCCTGGACGCGCTCAAGGACAACGGTTTCCACTGGGCCACCCGTTCGGGTGTCACGGTCTCCATCGACGACGTCACCACGCCGCCGAACAAGGCCGAGATCCTGGAGACGTTCGAGACGCAGGCTGCCAAGGTGCAGAAGCAGTTCGAGCGTGGTCTGGTCACCGACGAGGAGCGCCGTCAGGAGCTCGTCGAGATCTGGACCGAGGCTGCCAAGGTCGTCGGTGCTGCCATGGAGGCGGCGTTCGACAAGAAGAACCCGATCTTCATGCAGGTCACCTCGGGTGCTTCGGGTAACTTCAACCAGATCCGTCAGGTTGGTGCCATGCGAGGCCTGGTGGCCAACCCGAAGGGCGAGATCATCCCGCGGCCGATCAAGTCGAACTTCCGCGAGGGTCTCTCCGTCTTGGAATACTTCATCTCCACCCACGGTGCTCGTAAGGGTCTGGCCGACACCGCGCTGCGTACCGCCGACTCGGGTTACCTGACCCGTCGTCTGGTGGACGTCTCCCAGGACGTCATCATCCGTGAGGACGACTGCGGCACCGAGCGCGGTCTGCCCAAGGTCATCGGAGTCGAGGCGGCCGGCGTCGTCGTCAAGGACGACAACGCCGAGACCGCTGCGTACGCTCGCACTGCTGCCGTCGACATCGAGCACCCGTCGACCGGCGAGGTTCTCGCGGTCGCCGGGGAGGACCTGGGCGACGTCAAGATCGAGGAGCTGGTTCGCGCCGGCATCACCGAGGTCAAGGTCCGTTCGGTCCTCACCTGTGAGGCCCGCACGGGTACGTGTGCCAAGTGCTACGGCCGCTCGCTGGCCACCGGCAAGCTCGTCGACATCGGTGAGGCGGTCGGCATCATCGCCGCCCAGTCCATCGGTGAGCCCGGCACCCAGCTGACCATGCGGACGTTCCACACCGGTGGTGTGGCCTCGGCCGACGACATCACGCAGGGTCTGCCGCGTGTCGTCGAGCTCTTCGAGGCGCGTACGCCGAAGGGTGTCACGCCGATCTCCGAGGTCGCCGGTCGCGTCGAGATCGAGGAGACCGACAAGGCCCGCAAGGTCCTGGTCACCCCGGACGACGGCTCCGAGGTCAAGGAGTACGTCGTGTCGCGCCGCTCGCGTCTGCGGGTTGCCGACGGCGACCACATCGAGGTCGGCGCTCCGCTGACCATCGGTACGCCGGACCCCAAGGAGGTCCTCCGTATCCTCGGTGTCCGCAAGACCCAGCAGCACCTCGTCGACGAGGTTCAGCAGGTCTACCGGTCGCAGGGTGTGTCCATCCACGACAAGCACATCGAGATCATCGTGCGGCAGATGCTGCGCAAGGTCTCGGTTATCGAGCCGGGGGATACCGAGTTCCTCCCCGGCCAGCTCGTCGATGCCCGAACCTTCGCCGAAGCCAACGAGACGATCGTGTCCAACAACGGCGAGGCCGCGACTGCTCGCCCCATCTTGATGGGGATCACCAAGGCGTCACTCGCCACCGAGTCGTGGCTCTCGGCCGCCTCCTTCCAGGAGACGACCCGCGTGCTGACCGAGGCGGCCATGAGCGGACGCAGCGACCCGCTGCTCGGCCTGAAGGAGAACGTCATCATCGGCAAGCTCATCCCGGCGGGCACCGGTATGCGCCGGTACCGCTCGGTCAAGGTGCAGCCGCTCGTCGACGCTCCAGAGTTCGAAGAGCACGTCGACGAGCAGCTCC
>JALZDD010000727.1 GCA_030862715.1 Actinomycetota bacterium
CCGCGGATCCTGGTGCTGGACGAGCCGACCGCCGACCTCGACGAGGCCTCCGCGCGGCAGGTCACCGACCTGCTCGACACCCTTCCGGCCACGATGCTGGTCGTCTCCCACCGCCCGCAGACTCTCACCGGGATGGACCGGGTGGTCGACCTGAGCTCGCACGGGGCCTCCGAAGGCGCCCCAAACCCCCGCAGAGCCCGTAACCACGCGGGACACGCGGGCGCGTGAACGTGGAACATCCCCAGGTCTGGCCTACGCTGGCGACGAGCCGCATCTCGTCAACCTTTGCGGCTCAGATCAACGATTTAAGGAGATCGCATGAACCGCACCGACCTGGTGAGCGAAATCGCCAAGCAGGCCGAGATCACCCAGACGCAGGCCTCCGCCGCCCTGGGTGCCGCCATCGAGGCGATCAGCGCGGCCGTTGCCAACGGCGACAAGGTCACGCTGCCTGGCTTCGGTACGTTCGAGTCGCGCGAGCGCTCGGCTCGCACCGGCCGCAACCCGCAGACCGGCGCCGAGATCAAGATCCCGGCCTCGAAGGGCCCGGCGTTCAAGGCCGGCTCCGCCTTCAAGGAGCGGGTCGCCAAGGGCTGAGTCCCCTGGACGAACACGAAGGGCCGGGTCGTCGTGACCCGGCCCTTCCTCTGTCTGCCGACTGCTCTCAGAGGGCGATCTCCCGGTCGGCGACCGCAGCCGACAGCTCGGTGTCGTGGGTGACCAGCAGCAGCGCGGCCCCGCTCTCGGCGAGCTCGCTCATCAGGGCGTCGACGGTCTGCTCCTGGGTCACCAGATCGAGCCGCGAGGTCGCCTCGTCGGCGAAGACGAGCGCAGGACGCGGCAGCATCGCCCGCACGACCGCGATCCGCTGCAGCTCACCACCGGAGACCTGCCCCGGTCGGCGGCGCAGGATCTCGTAGGGCAGGCCGAGCCGCTCCAGCGACGCACGCACCTCCACCTCGCCCACACCATGGCGCCGCATCACGTCGCCGAGCGCCTTCTCCAGGCTCACCTGCTGCGGGAAGGAGAGCGTAGGGTCCTGGTAGAGCTTCTGCAGCCTTCCCCGACCCGCCCCTTCTCCATACGTCACCGACCCCGCGTCGAGGCGGGTCAGCCCGAGCAGCGCGTTGCCGAGCGTCGTCTTACCGGCACCGCTGGGCCCGGTGACCGCGACCCGCTCCCCGGCCCTGATCTCCAGGTCGAGCCCCTCGAAGACCGCCCGATCCGCGTACGTCTTGGCGAGGCCCGCGCCACGGACGAGGATCTCGCCCTCAGTGGGTGCCTGCGAGCGCATCCAGGCGTGGTCCCAGTGAGCGGGCTCGGCGGCCAGCAGCCGCTTGGTGTAGTCGCCGGTCGGCGTGGTGAGCACCTCGTCGGCCGGGCCGGACTCGATCACGGCCGCCTCGCGCATCACCATCACCTCTCCCCCGAGCCGGCGGGCGAGCCGCAGGTCGTGGGTGATGGTGAGGAGCAACCCGCCCTCCTCGAGGTGACGCAGCAGCAGGTCGGCGAGCTGGTCGACGGACGCCCGGTCGAGGCCCTTGGACGGCTCGTCGAGGATCAGCAGCCTGGCCCCACCGATGGTCGCCGCGGCGTACGCAACGCGCTGAGCCATGCCGCCCGAGAGAGTGTGCGGGTAGGCCCTGCCCGCGTCGGCCAGCCCGACCTGGCCCAGCCGTTCATCGGCGGCCCGGGCCGCGGAGACGCTGCGTGGCGACCAGCCCGGCGCGCCCTCGGCGACCTGGGCACGCACCCGCATCGTCGGGTCGAGCGCGAGCGCGGGTTCCTGCGGCAGCAGGGCGACCTCACGGCCCCACAGCTTCCGCCGTCCACCCTGCCCGCTTCTGCCACCCCGGTCGGCGAGGTCGAAGGACTCGTCCCCGACCGTCAGCGACCCGACGGCTGCCAGCTCGGCCGGCAGCGTACCCATGAGCGCGTGGGCGAGCACCGACTTGCCCGAGCCGCTCTCCCCGACGATCGAGAGCGCACGCCCGGCCTCGATCCGCACCTCG
>JALZDD010000780.1 GCA_030862715.1 Actinomycetota bacterium
GGTTGACCCAGTCCATCGCCCGGAGTGGATCCGTCTCGTCCGTCGAGGCATGGAGGTGGGTGTAGAGACCGGGGGCGCGTCGCGGCACCTTCAACCCACCGGGCAGCGTGGGCTCGGTGCGGGTGCATCCGGTGTGCACGCATTCCTGCATGACCGACCAGATGTGCAGCAGCTCGGCGCGTACCTCCTCCTCGGTACGCCAGGCCAGCTCGTTGGCCATCATGACGTCGCTGATCCGTTTGCCCGACTCGGCGCAGACCGCGAGCAGCTCCGCTCCGGTGGTGAACGGGTAGGGGATCGGGGTCGAGTCCTCGACGATCCGGTCGGCGCCGGCCGCGGCCTCGTCCACGACGAAACCGCCGCCGACCGAGTAGTAGGTGCGCTCCAGGAGCATCTTCCCGGCGTCGTCGAATGCGCGGAAGATCATGCCGTTCGGGTGCGCGGGGAGGGTCTTGGTGCGGTGCATGACCACGTCGTCGGCGTCGAACTCGATGTCCCGGGCTCCGGAGAGCCGCAGGCGTCGAGCGGCACGGACCTCGGCCACACGGGCGTCGGCGTTGTCCGTGTCGACGGTCTCGGGCCGGTTTCCCTCGAGACCGAGGATGACCGCCTTGTCGGAGCCGTGTCCATGGCCGGTGGCACCGAGGGAACCGAACAGCTCCACCTGGACCCGGGCGACGGCGTCGAGCAGCGAAGCCGCCTTCAGCGCCTCGGTGAACTGCACCGCCGCCCGCATCGGGCCGACCGTATGGGAGGACGACGGCCCGATGCCGACGGAGAACATGTCGAACACGCTCAGCGCCATCAGCCGGATCCCAGAACCTTGAACTCGGCCATGGCGTCGATCAGCCAACGGCCCAGGTAGTCGGCGTACGAGGCGCGTGGAAGGACCCGATAAGACTCGGTGTCCACCTTCCAGAGCAGCACCGGGACACGTCCGATGCTGGTGGCGACCGCCGTGCCGGCCGAGAAGGCCCGCGGGTGCAGGTCGAGCGGGCAGCCCTTCTCGAGGACCGCCCGCGCTGCGGGGCCCTCGAGCCGGAGGGTGGTGCGGTTGGCCGAGAGGTCGACGACGGCAGCACCGCCTTCGGAGACGCCCGCGCGCAGGTAGGACACCAGGGTGGATCCGCCCACGCCCTGCGCGATGACCAGGTACTCGTCGGGCGAGAGCCACAGCACGACGACGTCGTGACCGGTGGCGACCTCGCCGCAACGGCCGGGGAGATCGGTGCCGAGGATCTTGGCCAAGCGCGCCCGGTCGGGCGAGCCGACGGGCACCCGCAGACCCACCATGGTGAGGAACTGCTCCTCGCGCACCCGCACCCCGAAGGCTCCCGATACGCCGGCGTCGACGAAGGCGCCGTGAAGGTGTTGGGCTGGGCTGACGCGTAGATCGGAGATCGTCTTGTCGAGCGGCTCGATCGTGGTCTCAACCATCGCGGCGGCTTCCTTCCGGGTCGTAGAGGACGGTTTCAGCGACGACGACGTCGACCAGTCGGTCTCCGACCGGCGCGACGAGGGTCTGGCCGATGCGGTTGCGGCCATCCTTGATGAGTGCCAGCGCGAACGAGCGTCCGAGCGCGGCACTGTGGTAGCTCGACGTCACGTGCCCGAGCATCGGCACCGGTCCGTCGGCAGGGGTGATCGGCGTACCGGACTCGACCAGCTGGGTGCCCTCGGGCAGCCGGAAGGTCTTGTCGACCGGCAGCACTGAGACGAGGTGCTTGCGGTCGGTGCGGGATGTGTCGGCACGGCTGTAGGACCGCTTCCCGACGAAGTCCTTCACCTTGGAGACGATCCACTCCATGCCGGCGTCCTGGGGCGTGACCGTGCCGTCGGTGTCCTGGCCGACGATCGGGTATCCCTTCTCGGCGCGGAGCACGTGCATGGTCTCGGTGCCGTACGGGGTAATCGACCATTCCTGGCCGGCGGCGTGGATCTCCTCCCACACCCGCTGACCGAACCAGGTCTCGACGTTGACCTCGAAGGCGAGCTCTCCCGAGAACGAGATCCGGCACACCCGGGCCGGGATGCCCGAGGCGAGCGTCGTCTCGCGGAACGTCATGAACGGGAACGCCTCGTTGCTGACGTCGAGGTCGGGAGCGATCTTGGCGATCACCTGGCGGGACTTCGGGCCGACGACGGCGACGGTGGCCCACTGCTCGGTCACCGAGGTAAAGCTGACGTCCAGGGTCGGCCACTCGGTCTGGTGCCACTCCTCAAGCCAGTCGAGGACCTTCGCGGCACCACCGGTGGTCGTCGTCATGAAGTAGCGGCCCTCGTCGATGCGGAGCGTGACGCCGTCGTCGAACATCATCCCGTCCGGCGTGCACATGACTCCGTAGCGTGCGGATCCGGGGGCGAGCTTCTTGAAGGCGTTGGTGTAGATCCGGTTGAGGAACTCACCGGCGTCGCTCCCCCACACCTCGATCTTGCCCAGGGTGGTCGCGTCCATCATGCCCACGGACTCGCGGACCGCGGCGCACTCGCGGAGCACGGCCTCGTCCAGCGACTCGCCGTTCCGCGGGTAGTACCAGGGCCGTAGCCACTGGCCGACGATCTCCATCTCGGCACCCTGCGCGACGTGCCAGGGGTGGATCGACGTCAGCCGGGCCGGGTCGAACAGGTCACCGCGCTCGCGGCCCGCGAGCGCGACGAACGGGACCGGAGCGTACGGAGCGCGGTACGTCGTCGTGCCGATCTCGCCGGGGCTGCGGCCGTCGTTGAGGGCCGCCGCGATGACTCCGATCGCGTTGACGCCGGAGGTCTTGCCCTGGTCGTTGGCGGTGCTGATGGAGGTGTAGCGCTTGATGTGCTCGACGCTGCGCATGCCGGCACCGGTCGCACGAAGTACGTCGTGCACCGTCTGGTCGCGCTGGAAGTCGACGAAGTGGTCGACCAGATCGTCGAGCGGAACGCCGTCCTCGACGGCGAGCCACAGGGCGCGGGTCGTGCCGTCACCCGTCGCCGCGGGAAGCGGCCCGGTCGGGGCATCGGCCTCGCTGATGAATCCGGTGGCGAGGAGGGCCGTCGAGCCGGCGTACCGGCCTTCGGAGAGGCACGCCTCGAGGGTGTAGCTGCCTCGCGCGGATCCCACGATCCGCTGGTCGGCGACGTCGCCGTCGGGGACGAACCCCGCGAGGTCCTCGTCCCAGCGGACCTTGCCCTGCCGCTGGCTGTGCAGGTGGACCACAGGGCTCCACCCACCGGCGACGGCGACGACGTCGCAGGCGATGTCGCGCCGCTTTCCGACCGCGACGCCGTTGGCGTCGACCGCCGACACCGTCGCCGCGGTGACCCTCGGGTCGCCGTCGGTGTCGAGGACGGCGGAGCCGAGGATGACCTCGACGCCGGCGGCCTCTGCGCGGCGTGCTGCCTCCGACTGCTCGGTGCGAGCATCGACGACGGCCGCCACGGTCACTCCCGCGCCGGCCAGGTCGGCAGCGACCTCGTAGGCGCTGTCGTTGGTGGTCGCGAGCAGGACCCGTTCGCCTGCCGCGACGCCGTACCTGTTGAGGTAGGTGCGGACGGCGGAGGCGAGCATGACGCCGGGACGGTCGTTGTTGCCGAACACGAGGGGACGCTCGTGCGCGCCGGTGGCGAGGATGACCTGCTGTGCCCGGATGTGCCAGAGGCGCTGTCGCGACAGGCCGGCGACGGCCTCCTTGGCGGAGGCGTCCAGGTGGTCCAGCCGGCTCTCGAGCGCGATCACGTAGTTGGCGTCGTAGCTGCCGAAGGCGTTGGTCCGGGTGAGGACGGTGACCTCGGGCGCGGCCGCGAGTTCCTCGGTGACGCCGCGGAGCCAGGTGTCGGTGTCCACGCCGTCGATGCTGAGGTCGCGGGCGGAGAGGAGGGACCCGCCGAGCTCGGGCTGGTCGTCGATGAGGATCACGCGGGCGCCGGAGGCGGCGGCGGTCCTGGCCGCGGCGAGCCCGGTCGGTCCGGCACCGACGATGAGCACGTCGGTGTGGACGTACTTCTTGTCGTAGATCGCGGTGTCATCGGCGGGATCGAGCTCGCCGAGGCCGCTGAGACAGTCGGCCTCGAGACCGTCGACGAGCTCGACGGCCGTGGCGGGAAGCATCGACTCGGTGACCGAGTCGCCCGGGCGCCTCAGCCTCACCAGCGCGTTGGACTCCTCGAGCCCAGCGGCGAGGACTCCACGCGGGCGCTGCCGGTACAGCGACGGACCGCACTCGAGCACACCGTTGGCGATCAGCGCGGATGCGAGAGTGTCACCGGCGTGGCCGGCGTACTCCTGCCCGTCGACGCTGAAGGTGAGGCGGGTGGACCGGTCGATTCGGCCGCCGTCTGCGAGGCGGTGCGACGTCGTGCTCACTGCGGGTCTCCATCCAGGCTGGGACGTGGCTCGCCGGCCCGGTAGACGGCGGCGATGCGGTAGGTGACGGTGTCACGCAGGGCGTTGAACCACTTGCGGCAGCCGGAGCTGTGGACCCAGCGCTCGGCGAAGATGCCCTTGGTGTTCTCGCGGTAGAACAGGTAGCGACCCCACTCCTCGTCGCTGAGGGTGTTCGGATCCTCCGGGTAGGGGACGTGGGCCTGACCGCCGTAGTGGAACTCGGTCTCGTCACGAGGCCCGCAGTTGGGACAGCTGATGAGAATCATCGTCCGCTCCTTTCAGTGGGCCACGGCTGCTGCGCCGT
>JALZDD010000783.1 GCA_030862715.1 Actinomycetota bacterium
GGCCGTCGGGGTCGAAGGTCCAGTTGCCGCGCGCGGGCAGGAGCTTGGCGCCGCCCTTCATGGTGAGCCAGGCGGTGTCGGGGTGCTCCTCGATGCCCGGCTGCTCGACGTTGCCCACCATGGGGAGACGCGGGGCGAGCTGGGTGACATCGGTGAACCTGGCGGTCGCGATCGGGCCGTCGTCGTGGCTCGCCTCCCAGGACTGGGTCGCGAGCGGCCCCTTGGTGGACGACCCGCCGCTGAACTTGGCCAGCCCCTTCGGGATCGCCCACAACGTACGGCCGCCGGCCACGGAGTCGGGGGAGTCGACCCAGATGTCGACGACGTTCACCGCCTTCTTCCCGTTGGACGCGGTGATCACCCGGGCGGAGAGGAGTTCATGGTAGGTCAGCGGGCTCGGCTCGGTGTAGTCGACCAGAGCGACGGCGTAGATCCCCTTCGGGTGCCGCTCGTCGACATCGTGAGCGAGCCGGTAGACCGAGAGCCACATCGATCCGTGCATGTGCCAAGGGGCTGGGGGATAGCTGGTCACGTGGGTCTCCCGAATTTCTGTTGTGGTCCGTGTCGAAGGGGTCATGCTCTGTTCGACGCGTAGGCGTGTGGCGATCGTCGCCACGCTTTACCCAAGGAGACCAGAGATGACCCACCAGGTGAAGGGCCCCGCCGCCTACTTCCCGTCCATCGAGAAGAAGTACGGCCGCCCGATCGCGGAGTGGCAGCAGGTCATCCGCGACGGCGGGATCACCAAGCACATGGAGCTCGTGACGCATCTGAAGACCGAGTACGCCCTCGGCCACGGTCACGCCAACGCCCTCGTCGCCCACACCCTCGCCGAGGACGTCTGACCCGAGTGCACACGGTCCAGCTAGAGATATGCGCCGATGCGCTCGGTGGTGGTCTCGACGCGGCGCCCGCCGCCGCGGGCGAAGAGTTCGGCAATGGTCATGTCGCGCGTCACCGTCGGGTCGCCGCTCCATGCGCGGGCCTCGGCGGCAGAGAGCGCAGGGAACTCGACCTGTGAGAGGCAGCGGCCGGGACGTATGACCGCCGGGTGAAGCCGGGCGATGTCGTCGTTCGTGGTGAGCAGGACGTAGCAGTCGCGATCGCGCCCGTAGAGACCGTCGGTGAGGTTGAGGAGCCGCCCGAGAGCCGGTCCGGAGCGTTCCCGTGCATCGACACGCAGATACTCGTCCGCGTCCTCGCAGACGATGAGCTTCGCCTTCGGAGGCTTGTCGGTGGCCTCGTCGGCGTAGGAGTGGAGAAAGTGCGGAACATTGCGGTGCGGCCCAGACTCCACGATGGAGCGGAGATAGGTCGGATCGGTGAAGAACTGCTCGGCATCCGTGACCAGATGGGTCTCGCACCACGGGGCCCACGCTGAGGCGAGGCTGGTCACCGCATGGCTCTTACCCGTGCCCGGCGAGCCGTACCAGAGCAGGAGCTTGCCTCCGGAAGGTGCCTCGGACAGCTCCATGAGGGGGTCGATCCCACGGGCAGTCGAGGTCGCGTAGTTGCGGCGGTTCATCTCCCAGGGCTCCTTGGGGATGTGGAGAGAGTCGTACTCTCCCTTGAAGCCTTCCGCCCACACCTTGATATCGAGCTCGTCGGACTCAGGAGGCTCGTGAACGGCCAGCAGAGCGGCCACGTCGTTCGTTACGTCGAGCAGGCGCTGGTCGGTGTCGGCATAGATCGCCACGCTGGTGCGCTCGGTGACGCGGATCGCTAGCGCGGCACCCGCTGCCGTGGCGTACGCGAAGGCGAACCGGCTGCGCCTGTCGGTGCGGACCACCGTGAAACCCGAGGGCACGATCTCCTCGAGAGGAGCGGCGAAGTCGCGGCTCACCGCTGTCGACCGGTTCAGGGCACGGCTGCGCAGGCCCTCGACGATGTCGGCCAGCGTGGCGGCCTCGACAAGGTCATGGTCAGCGGTGTCGACGCGCACGTCCAGCCCGGTTTCACGAATACTCTGCAAGCTCTTCCCTCCGTAGTCGCGTCGACTCTACGGTCGACCACCGACACTCTTCGAACGGTTCAGAGGGGGCCAGAGGTGCGCGCGGAGGGCTGCCAGCTGCCCGATGCCTCGTGCTCGGTCGAAAATGAGAGAGACCGCTGGTCACCCAGCGGTCTCATCTGTGCCCCCGGCAGGAATCGAACCTGCGGCCTACGGTACCGGAAACCGGCGCTCTATCCCCTGAGCTACGGAGGCAATGCACTGCTCGAGCAGTGCAGATGGAACCCTACAGGCTGGGACGGATAACGGTGAAACCGACTGGCGCTTATACGCTGGACCTCGTGACTCCTGAGCAGCTTTCCACCGCGGTCGTCGATGTCCTC
>JALZDD010000784.1 GCA_030862715.1 Actinomycetota bacterium
GAAGTGGAGGGACGCGGTGAGCGATCCGGGCACCTGCCCCAACGCGGCGACCAGGTCGGTCTCGTCGGCGTACCTCACCACGACGGCGGCTGGGCCGAAGCACTCCTCGAGGACCTCCTGGAGTCCCGCCGAGCCGGTCACCAGGAGTCCCGCTGCGGCCCACGCGGGCTCGCTCTGCTCCTCCGCCGTCACGGCGGCGGTGACGCCGGGCGCCGACGTGAGGCGGCCGAAAATCCTGCGGTAGGAGTCGGCGATGCCGACGTTGAGCAGCGGCTGCGCGACCGACTCGGCGAGGATCGCTGCCAGCTTCTCGACCAGCTCGTCACCGGCCTCCCCCGCCGGCACGAACACCAGTCCCTGCTTGGTGCACAGCTGCCCGGCCGACCCAGTGATCGAGGCCGCGAGGCCCTCGGCGATGGCCGTCCCGCGCGCCGCCGCTGCGCTGGGGGTGACGGCGAGCGGGTTGAGGCTCCCGAGCTCGCCATAGAACGGGATCGGCTCGGGTCGGGCGTTGACCAGGTCGAGCAACGCCCGGCCACCGGCGGGCGAGCCGGTGAAGCCGACCGCCTTGATGAGCGGATGGACGACCAGGTCGGCCCCGGCCTCACGGCCATGGACAAGGCCGACCGTCCCGGGCGGCAGCCCGAGGTCGTCGACCGCGGCGCGCAGCGCGTCGAAGGCGAGCTGGGAGGTCAGCGGATGCGACTCGTGGGCCTTGACAACGACCGGACACCCGGCGGCGACCGCGGACGCGGTGTCGCCGCCCGGCACCGAGAAGGCGAGCGGGAAGTTGCTGGCTCCGAAGACGGCGACCGGGCCGAGCGGCACGAGCATGCGGCGTACGTCCGGGGCGGGTCCGAGCGGTGTCTCGCCGGCGTGGTCGATCGCGGCCTCGAGGAAGCTGCCCTCCCGGACGGCCTCGGCGAAGAGGCGCAGCTGGAAGGTGGTGCGGCCGACCTCACCCTCCAAGCGGGGCCGGGGCAGCCCAGTCTCCGACATCGCGGTTCCGACGAGCCGGGCGCGGCTCTCCTCGAGCCGGTCGGCCATCGCTTCGAGCAGGCGGGCGCGGCCCTCGCGGCCCAACGCCGCCAGCGCCGGCACGGCGAGATGCGCCTCCGCGACGACCCGGTCGACCTCCTCGGTGGTGGTGGCCCGCAGCCCGGTCGGGATCTCCTCGCCGGTGGCGGGGTTTCGGGAGGACAGGAGGGTCACAGCAGCTTCCTTCCGGCAAGGTTGCGCATCAGGTCGGCGACGCCGAAGTCCCACGGCGCGCACTCCTCGCTCGCCCTGACGAGGTTGACGAGGGTGCCGAGCTCGGGCGCGGAGATCCGGACGACGTCACCCGAGTGGTGGGTGAACCCCATGCCGGGCTCGTCCCGGTCGTCGGAGGGCGCGAACATCGTGCCGAGCAGCAGCACGGCCCCGTCGGGGTACTGGTGGTGCGGGCCGATCAGCTGGCCGACCAGATCCGCGGGATCGCGGCTGATCGCGCGCATCGACGAGGTGCCCACCATCTCGAATCCGTCCTCGCCGCGCACCTCGAGCGAGACCGTCATAGCGCGCACGTGGTCGAGGGTGAAGGCGTCGTCGAAGAGGCGCACGAACGGGCCGATGGCGCAGGCGGCGTTGTTGTCCTTGGCCTTTGGCAGCAGGAGCGCCGAGCGGCCCTCGACATCGCGCAGGTTGACGTCGTTGCCGAGGGTGGCGCCGACGATCCGGCCGTCGGAGGCAATGACCAGCGCCACCTCGGGCTCGGGGTTGTTCCAGCGGGACGCGGCCAGCACCCCGACCTCGGTGGCGGTGCCGACCGCGGACAGCGGCTGGGCCTTGGTGAAGATCTCCGCGTCGGGCCCGATGCCGACCTCGAGGTACTGGCTCCACATGCCGCGCTCGCGCAGCACCTCCTTGAGCCGCTGCGCCTCCGGCGAGCCGGGGACCAGCTCGTCGAGCCCGCCGCCGATCGCCGCGGTGATCTCGGCACGCACCTCGGCCGCGGCGTCGGCCTCGCCCCGAGCACGCTCCTCGATGAGCCGCTCCAGCATCGAGACCGCGAACGTCACTCCGGCGGCCTTGACCGCCTGTAGGTCGACCGGCGCGAGCAGCCAGGGACGGGCGGGATCGCGGCCCTCCGGCGGCGTGTTGGCGAGCAGGTCGGCCACCGTGGCCAGCGGCTCGCCGGGCACGCCGGCCAGCGCGGCGACGGGGTCGGCCTGCTCGCAGAGGTCGCGCACCGTCGCGAACGTCCCGCTCACGTCGTACGCCGTGCCATCCCGCACTACGATGACGCTCGGGCCCCGCACCCCCGGGTCCCAGACGCGCCCCACGAGCGTCGGGACGGCGCCATCGGTGGGCAGGGTGGCGGCCAGGTCGGGCCCCCAATCGGTGGTGACGGTCATCGGTGGTCCTCCGGTCAGGCTCGGACGAATCGGGGTGCGCGCTTCTCGGTGAACGCCGCGCGGCCCTCGGCGGCGTCGGCGGTCGCGAAGCACACGGTCTGGATGTCGCGCTCGTAGGTGACCGCCTGCTCCAGAGGCATGTTGGCCGCGGCGGCGAGGTTGGCCTTGGCGGTCTCGACCGCGATGGGGGCACGACTCGCAATCGTCTCGGCGAGCTCGAGGGCCCGCGGCAGGAGGGCGTCAGGCTCGAGCAGCTCGCTGACCAGCCCCCAGGCGAGCGCCTGCTGTGCGTCGATCGGATCCCCGGTCATCAGCATCACCGCCGCGTTGCTGGGTCCGATCGAGCGGGCCAGCAGCGCCGACATGCCGCCACCGCCGATCCAGCCGAGCTTCACCTCGGCGGCGGCGAGCTTCGCGGTGGTCGACGCCAGCCGGATGTCGCAGATCAGCGCGGTCTCCAGCCCGCCGCCGAGGGCGTACCCGTTGACGGCGG
>JALZDD010000802.1 GCA_030862715.1 Actinomycetota bacterium
CCGACGGCACCGTGACGAAGGCCGGCGAGCTCTCCGGCGCCTCCAACATCCTCTTCCGCCGCAACTCGGTCAGCGGCGCCATCGAGGCAGTTCCGTGGAAGGGCGAGGGCATCGAGCTCAACGCCGCTCTCCACGCCAACTGACTCTCACCGAAGAGTGCTGAGTTGAAGAAGCTTCTCACCGCCCTGGTGGTGCTCAGCGTGATCGCCGGCGGCATCTACTGGGTCGTTCAAGCCGCGACGGACAAGCTGGACTCGATCCTCCCCGACCTGCAGCAGTGCACGGCGGTCGCCGGTGAGTACGAGGCGCGCTTCGATCCGGAGCAGATGGGCAACGCCGCCGTCATCACCGCGCTCGGGCTCAAGCGCGGCCTGCCCGCGCGGGCCGCGACGATCGCGATCGCGACCGCGATCCAGGAGTCGAAGCTCTACAACATCAGCCACGGTGACCGGGACTCGCTCGGGCTCTTCCAGCAGCGCCCGTCGATGGGCTGGGGCACCGAGGAGCAGGTTCAGGACCCCGTCTACGCCACCAACAAGTTCTACGACGCGCTGGTGAAGATCGAGGGCTACGAGGACATGGTGGTCACCGAGGCGGCGCAGGAGGTGCAGCGCTCGGCCTACCCCGAGGCGTACGCCGACCACGAGGGCGAGGGCCGCGCCATCGCATCCGCGATCAGCGGCTACTCCCCCGCCGCGCTGACCTGCCGGATCGACGAGCCCGAGGCCGGCTCCGGCAAGCCCCAGGCCACCAAGACCGAGGTCAACCAGCTGCTCGGCCAGATGGTCGGCCGCGCCCGGGTCGACGGCACCACCGTGGTCATCCCCGTCGACGCCGGCGAGACCGGCCAGCGCAACGGCTGGGCCGTCGCCCACTACGTACTCGCCCGGGCCAGCGAGTTCGGCGCCACCTCCATCGCCTACGACGGCCGCACCTGGTCCGCTGGCAAGGACGAGGAGTGGGCCGACACCCCCAAGGTCACCGGCGACCAGATCGTCGTCACCCTCGCCTGACTCAGCCGAGGCGTCACCCGCGTCGGCCGAGGCGTCACCCGCGTCGGCCGAGATGGCATGCGGGTGCCCACTCGGCCGACGCGAGCGACCTCTCGGCCGACGTACGTGACGCCTCGGCTTCAGTCGGCTACGTCGACGTGGACGTGGTCGCGGTGCTCGAGGATCGCTTGGTCGCCGCCGCGGGGTGGGACCTCGTAGTCGCGCCAGCCGGCGCCGGAGCGGAACTTGGTCCAGATGCGGTCGTCGTAGATGACGGTCTCGATGTCGAGGCGGTCGGCGTTGGCGACGAGATACTGCGCCAGGGACCAGCCCTTGATGTTGTTGCGAGCGTTGATCGGCCGGAAGAAGTAGTCGACCGCACGGCCCTCGTAGTGGGCCGAGCCGACCATGTGTCCGGTGGTCACCCCGCCGGGCTGGAAGCCGCCTTCGGGGAGGCCCCCGTAGACATTGCGTACGTCATCGCGCAGCGCCTCCGCACGCGAGGTGAGCCCGGCGCCGCTGAGCCTGTCCGGGACCTCCTCGGCACCGCCCTTGACGACGCACGAGAACGCCTCGGGGGTGTTGCCGGTGAGCGCCGAGGCCAGGGCCCGCGCCTCGGGCTCGGCGTCGCGGTAGCTGTCGCGCGAGCCGTCGCTGATCTGCTGGGCGACGCCAGGGACGGACTGCTGACGGTAGTCGGCGACGCCGGAGAGCCGGTCGTAGAGGCCGTTCGCCTTCGCCGGATCCCGTTGGAGCGAGTGGTCGGCGATCTCGACCGCCAGCACGACGGAGGCCGCGCGGGCGGGGAGCCCGCGACGTACGGCTTGAGCGGCGATCGCCGAGGCACGTTCGGCCCGCTCGGAGGAGAGGTCGTAGGTCTCGCCCTCGGAGGTGACGGTGCAGGCCTCGCGGGCGAGGACCGGGATGCCGCTGACGCCGACGCCGAGGAGCCGCAGGCCGGCGAAGACCAGGGCGACGGCGACCACGACACCGAGAACGATGAGGTGCTTGCGGACCGGCCGCAGCTGCTTTCGGGCTTCCCGCGCCGACTTCCGCAGTGCCTCGCGCGCCGGTTCCGGGAGCCTCGGCCCGGGAGGGCCAGATACGGGAGGCTGCGGACTCGGGGGCGGGATGGTCGGCGGGCCCGTCGGGGTCCCCGGCTGTGCGCTCACTCCACCAATCTTCACGTATGGGGCAAACCCCGGCCGGCTACGCCGTGAGGCGGGAGACCGCCGCGTCGACGCGCTC
>JALZDD010000838.1 GCA_030862715.1 Actinomycetota bacterium
TCCAGGAAACCGTGGTCGTGGCTGACCACGAGCAGGGCGCCGCGGTAGGCGTCGAGGGCCTCGGCGAGCTGCTCGACGCTGGTGATGTCGAGGTTGTTGGTCGGCTCGTCGAGGATCAGCAGCTGGGCGGGCGGATCGGCCAAGAGGAGGCGGGCGAGGGAGACGCGGAAGCGTTCGCCGCCCGAGAGCGTACGGACCGGGCGGTCCACGCTGTCGCCTCGCAGGAGGAGCCGGGCGAGCTGGTTGCGGATGGTGCCGGGCGGAAGCTCCGGCGCCACGCTGCGTACGTTCTCCATCGCGCTGGCCTCGTCGTCGAGGCCGTCGAGACGCTGGGGGAGGAGGCCGACGAGGTCGGTGAGAAGACGGCCGTGGGGCCGGCCCGGGACCGGGTCGCCAGCCTGGACGAGCTGGTCGACAAGGGTTGACTTCCCGGAGCCGTTCGCGCCGATCAGCGCGACCCGTTCCGGCCCCTGGATCACGACGGTCCGGTCCTCGTCCTCCAGCTCCGCGATCCGGCGGCCGCGGGGCACGCCGGGGTCGGGGAGGGTGAGGTGGATGTGTTCCTCGTTGCGTACGCGGGAACCGGCTGCGTCGACGGCGGCCTGAGCGGCCTTCACCTTGTCGTCCAGCGTCGAGCGGAGCGAGCCGGCGGACGCCTGGGCCTTGCTGGCACGGTTGCCGGCGAGGATCTTCGGGATCCCGCCGTCCTTCTGGGTCTTCTTCGCCGTCCGCTCGCGGCGGGCGAGCTTCGTCTCCGCCTCGATGCGCTGCCGCTTCTCGACCTTGAGCGCCTGCTGAGCCGAGCGGGCGGCCTGCTCGGCGGCCGCCTGCTCCTGCTCCCGGTGCTCCTTCCAGGCGCTGTACGGCCCGCCGAACGTGCTCAGCGTCGCGCCGAACAGCTCGGTGGTGCTGTCCATGTGCTCGAGCAGCTCGAGGTCGTGGCTGACGACTACAAGCGTCCCCGGCCACTGGTCGACGAACTCGGCGAGCTTGGCGCGGGTGGCTCGGTCGAGGTTGTTCGTGGGCTCGTCGAGCAGCGTGATCGGGGTGCGGCGGATGCGAAGCCCGGTGATCGCGATCAGCATGCCCTCGCCGCCGGAGATCTCGGCGACGCGACGGTCGAGATCGGCCGCGGAGAAGCCGATCTGGTCCAGGGCCTCGTCGGCACGGGACTCGATGTCCCAGTCGTCGCCGATCGCGTCGAAGTGGCGCTGGTCGACCTCGCCGGCCTCGATCGCCCGGATCGCGGCGAGGATGCCGCCGATGCCGAGCAGGTCGGCGACCGTCGTGTCCTGCCGAAGGGTGAGTGTCTGCGGCAGATAGCCGACTTCGCCGCCGGCGTCGATCTTCCCGGAGGTCGGTGTCAGCTCGCCGGCGATGAGCCGGAGCAGGGTGGACTTGCCGGCGCCGTTGCGACCGATCAGACCGGTCCGGTCGGTTCCGAAGGTGCCGTTGACCCGTTCGAGCGCGACGGTGCCGTCGGGCCACTCGAAGGTCAGGTCGCGCAGGGTGATGGCAGATGGGGTGGACATGGCTGTGCTCTCTCGTCTCTCCGTCGAGCGCCGACAGGGCGCGACGGGAATCAGGTACGTGTCGACAGGAACGCGAACGTGCCGGAGAGCTTCACGCGTCGACGCCCGGGAAGGGCGGACGCGCGTGTGCGTCGAGAAGTGATCGTTCACCGATGCGGGCTGCCCGCACGGGCGAAGCCACCGGCAGTCCGGTGGCTAGATCTTGTCCACTTCGATCAGCTCCACGCCTTCACTTTATCAGCCGTACGGGCAGCTCACCCGAGTCGGGGGAGGTCGCCCGCGCGACGGCTTGCCTAGCCTCCGAGCACGTATACGAGGAGGTTCTTCATGTCCGACAAGCCCAACATCCTGGTGATCTGGGGCGACGACATCGGCATCAGCAACCTGAGCTGTTACAGCGACGGGCTGATGGGCTATCGCACCCCGAACATCGACCGGATCGCTGCCGAGGGCATCCGGTTCACCGACTCCTACGGTGAGCAGAGCTGCACGGCGGGGCGCGCGGCGTTCATCACCGGGCAGAACCCCTACCGCACGGGCCTGACCAAGGTCGGCATGCCCGGTGCGGACATCGGTCTGCGCGCGGAGGACCCGACCATCGCGACGGCGCTGAAGTCCCTGGGCTACGCGACCGGGCAGTTCGGCAAGAACCACTTCGGCGACCGCGACGAGTTCCTGCCGACCGCGCACGGCTTCGACGAGTTCTTCGGCAACCTCTACCACCTCAACGCCGAGGAGGAGCCGGAGCAGTACGACTACCCCTCGGACGAGGACTTCCCGAACTTCCGCAAGAGGTTCGGGCCGCGCGGAGTCATCCACTCCTGGGCCAACGACGACGGCACCCAGCGCATCGAGGACACCGGCCCGCTCACCAAGGAGCGGATGAAGACGATCGACGACGAGATCGTCCCCGAGGCGCTGCGGTTCATGAGCGACGCCAGCTCGAGCGACACCCCGTTCTTCGTGTGGCTCAACACCACCCACATGCACTTCCGGACCCACATCAAGGACGGCAGCCGCGGCAAGGCCGGACGGTGGCAGTCGGAGTACCACGACACGATGGTCGACCACGACGAGCTCGTCGGATCGGTCCTGGACTACCTCGACGAGAACGGGCTGGCCGACAACACCATCGTCATGTACTCCACCGACAACGGCCCGCACATGAACACCTGGCC
>JALZDD010000839.1 GCA_030862715.1 Actinomycetota bacterium
CCCGGGCCGCCGCCCCGATAGCCAGCCAAATCCTTTCTCGACGGGCCCCGGTGTCAAGGACCGCGAAGCGGCCGGCGAAGCCGGCGGCCGAAGGCCGTCCTTTACTCCGGGGCCCGTCGAGAAGACCATCAGAGAAAGGGTCGGCGGCCAGACCAACCAAGAAGCACAGCCCCCCAACGAACCAGAACCCCACCCACGTACGCCAAAAGCCCCTGACCAACCCCGAACCCAGCTACCGTCCAAAGGCATGAAACCCCTCGGCGACGTGCCCTGGCCCCCAGCCCCGATCCACACCAAGCGCCTGATCCTCCGACAGACCAAGCCCGAGGACAGAGCAGGACTCGTAGAGCTCCTCACGGACGAGACAGTGCAGGCGTACCTCGGCGGCCCACAGCACACCAGAGAGGAGCTAGAGCACCTGATCCCCGAGGATCCGAACACCAGGCCCGGAATCTTCGCCGTCGAGCACACGGGCGAGTTCATCGGAAGGATCACGATCCAGCGGCGCGATCGGGCTTGGGCGCACCACGTACGCGAGGAGGGGGACGAGGTCGAGATCGGCTACGAGTTCCTTCCGACATCGTGGGGCGCGGGCATCGCTACCGAAGCGACGCGCGCGGCCCTCGGATGGATCGAGAAGACGCTCCCGGGCGAGCCGGTCGTCCTCACCACCCAGGTCGCCAACGAACGCTCCCTGCGCCTGGCCCGGAGGCTCGGGTTCGTCGAGGTGGAGCGGTTCGTGGGGTTCGGCGCCGAGCAGTGGTTCGGTGTGCTCAAGACCGGCTAGCCCGGCGGAGACTCACTCCGAAGGAGTGCCGAGGTAGGCGACCAGGGCCAGGTGGTCGGTGCCCGGCACCTCGACCGTCTCGGTCGCCAGGGCGACCAGGTCGTCGCCGATCAGGACGTGGTCGATCGCGGTCGACGGCGGAAGAGGTACGCCGGCGAACCCATCGGTCGGCCAGGTGGGCTGCCATCCGGCGTTGCTGGCTCGGGCGGCGTCCTGCAGGTCGGCATCGTCGAGCAGCCGCCGGACGGTGTGGTGGTCGAGGGAGGCGTTCAGGTCGCCCAGGACGAGGTCGGGCTTCTCCGCGGCCGTCTCCTCGATCATCAGCTCCTGCTCGGCCGGCCACGATGCGAGCGTGGGCGGCGCCGGGTGGGCGACGACGACCCGCCACTCCCCCACGTCGGCAACCCACGACCCCATCGCCGTCTCGATCCGGCGCGACTTGGTGATCGGCTGGTCGGCGAAGATCATCGTGCCCGTGGTGCCGGGCCCCGCCTCGCCGATCCGGTAGGGCAGCTGGTCGCGCAGCGTCCTCGACAGCTCTGCGAACGCCGCCGGGGTGATCTCCTGGATGGCGAGCACATTGACCTTGTGCGCACGCACCGCCTCGACCACCACATCGGTGTCGCCGTTGCCCTCGAAGAGGTTGGTGGTCATCACCGTCAACGGCTCGCCGGCGCTGGTCGCCCGTGACCCCGCGTAGAGCGGCGCCTGCCAGGCCACGTGCACAGCCAGCAGCAGCGCGACGACCCCGGCGACGACCCCGAGCCGGATCCGCCCGGAACCGGCGGCCAGCCAGACCAGCACCAGGACCGCGACCAGGCACAGGGCGTACAACCCGACGCCGAACGGCGCGAACGCGGCCAGGCGCACGGCCCGCAGGTCCGTGCTCGCCAGTGCCCGGGAGAACGTGATCGCCAGCGCGGGCAGGCCACAGAGGACCAACACTCCCCACGCCAGCACCAGCGGCACCCACCGGGCTCGGCTCATAGCACGACCAGGTCGTCGCGGTGGATGACCTCGCGAGCGTACGCAGCGCCCAGGTTGGCCTCGAGATAGCCAGAGGAACGCCCGGCCAGCCGCGGGATCTCGTCGGCGTCGTAGTTCACCAGCCCACGCGCGACGGCCACGCCCAACGGGTCGACGACGTCGACCGGGTCTCCGGCGTGGAACGCCCCGGTGGAGCCGGTGACGCCCGCGGCCAGCAGCGAGGCGCCCCGCTTGCTGATCGCGGCGACCGCGCCGGCGTCTACGGTGATCGAGCCGACCGGCTCGGTGGCGTGCTGGAGCCACAGCAGCCGCGCCGGGCGCCGCTTGCCGACAGCATGGAACAAGGTGCCGACCGGCTCGCCCGCGAGCGCGGACTCTGCCTGGTCGGCCGAGGTCAGTACGACCGGAACACCGTCGTCGACAGCGATCCGGGCGGCTTCCAGCTTGGTCACCATGCCACCGGTGCCGACTCCGGCAGCGCCGGCCTTGCCGATGGTCACCCCGGCGAGGTCGGCCAGCGAGGCGACCTCGTCGATCCGCCGCGAGCCGGGCTGAGACGGCGGCGCGTCGTAGAGCGCGTCGACGTCGCTGAGCAGCACCAGCAGGTCTGCCTTGACCAGGTGGGCCACCAGCGCCGCGAGCCGGTCGTTGTCGCCGAACCGGATCTCGGAGGTGGCCACGGTGTCGTTCTCGTTGACGATCGGAAGCACGCCCAGGTCGAGCAGCTTCGACAGCGTCGCGTCGGCATTGCGATAGTGCGCCCGCCGGTTCAGGTCATCGACCGTGAGCAGCACCTGACCTGCGATGATGCCGTGCCGGGCGAGCTCGTCGGTGTAGCGGTGAACGAGCAGTCCCTGCCCCACGCTCGCCGCAGCCTGCTGCTTGGCCAGCGCCCTCGGACGCTTGGCCAGCCCCAACGGCGACAGCCCCGCCGCGATCGCCCCGGAGGAGACCAGGACGACCTCCTGTCCGGCAGCCCGCGTCTTGGCGAGTACGTCGACCAGACCACTCACCCGGGCCGGGTCGATGCCGCCGGCCGCGGTCGTCAGTGACGAGGAACCGACCTTGACGACGATCCGCCGCGCGCCGGTGACCTGGACAC
>JALZDD010000855.1 GCA_030862715.1 Actinomycetota bacterium
AGAAACTTAACGTTTCCCGCCCGCACTGTGGCGCCAAATCGGGCGTGTCACGGTTCGGGTGAGAGGCTTTGCACGTGGGTCATACCCGGAAACGAGAGGTTTAAACATGTCGGTGCTCGAAAAGATCATCGACGGCGTACGTCTGGACCTGGCGCAGCGCCAGGCGACGGTGTCCGAGGCGGATCTGCGCGCCCGGCTGGCCGACGTCGACGCGCCTCGCGACCCGATGCCGCACTTCCGTGCGGCGGGCAGCAGCGTGATCGCCGAGGTGAAGCGGAAGAGCCCCTCCAAGGGCGCCCTCGCCGACATCCCGGACCCGGCCGAGCTGGCCCAGAAGTACGCCGCCGGCGGTGCCGCCGCGATCTCGGTGCTCACCGAGGAACGCCGCTTCGGCGGCTCCCTCGCCGACCTGCGCGCGGTCCGCGCGGCCGTCGACACCCCTATCCTGCGCAAGGACTTCATCGTCGAGCCCTACCAGCTGCTCGAGGCCCGCGCCGCCGGAGCCGACCTCGCGCTGCTGATCGTGGCCGCGCTGGACGACGACACGCTGCGCAGCCTCTACGACCAGGCGCGTGAGCTCGGGCTGACCGTGCTGGTCGAGACCCACGACGAGGCCGAGATCGCCCGGGCGGTCGACCTCGGCGCCGAGCTGATCGGCGTCAACGCCCGCAACCTGAAGACCCTGGAGATCGACCAGGACGTCTTCGGACGGCTCGCGCCACTCATCCCCGAGGACCGGGTGAAGGTCGCCGAGTCGGGCATCTTCACCGCCACCGACGTCAAGCGCCACGTCTCCGAAGGGGCCCACGCGGTCCTCGTCGGCGAGGCGCTGGTCAAGCATGGCGACCCGCAACGCACGGTCGCCGAGTTCACCGGAATCCAAGGCTAGGACAGCCATGACAACTCACATCCACGAGACGACTTCCTACGACGCCGACGAGTTCGGCTGGTTCGGTGGCGAAGCCGAGGGATTCGGCGGCCGCTTCATGCCCGAGGCGCTGATGAAGGCGCTCATCGAGCTCGACGACGCCTGGCAGAAGGCGAAGGCCGACCCGGAGTTCGTGGCCGAGTTCGACGCGATCCTGCGTGACTACGCCAACCTGCCGAGCCCGCTCTACCACGCGACCCGGCTCTCCGAGCAGCTCGGCGTACGCGTCCTCCTCAAGCGCGAGGACCTCAACCACACCGGCGCCCACAAGATCCGTAACGTCCTCGGCCAGGCGCTGCTGACCAAGCGGATGGGCAAGACCCGGGTCATCGCCGAGACCGGCGCCGGCCAGCACGGGGTGGCCTCGGCGACCGCGGCCGCCTACTTCGGTCTCGACTGCACCGTCTACATGGGCAAGGTCGACACCGACCGCCAGGCGCTCAACGTGGCCCGGATGCGGCTGCTCGGCGCCGAGGTCGTCCCGGTGCCCTCCGGCAGCGGCACCCTCAAGGACGCGATCAACGAGGCCCTGCGCGACTGGGTCGCCAGCGTCGACCACACCGCCTACCTGTTCGGCACCGCCGCCGGGCCCCACCCGTTCCCGACGCTGGTCAGGGACATCGTGCGCGGCATCGGCGACGAGGCCCGGGCCCAGTCCCTCGAGCAGTTCGGCTGCCTCCCGAACGCCGTCGTCGCCGCGGTCGGCGGTGGCTCCAACGCCATCGGCCTCTTCACCGCGTTCCTGGACGACAAGGACGTCGAGATCCACGGCTTCGAGGCCGGGGGAGACGGGTTCGAGACCGGCCGCCACGCCGCCACCATCCAGGCCAACGACCCGGGCGTGCTCCACGGCGCCCGCACCTACGTGCTCCAGGACGAGGACGGCCAGACGATCGAGTCCCACTCGATCTCCGCCGGTCTCGACTACCCCGGGGTCGGACCGCAGCACGCCTGGCTGGCCAAGTCCGGCCGCGCCTCCTACACCTCGATCACCGACAAGGAGGCGATGGACGCCTTCGCGCTGCTGTCGCGCTCGGAGGGCATCATCCCGGCGATCGAGTCGGCCCACGCGATCGCCGGCGCCATCAAGATCGCTCCGCAGATCAAGGAGCGTCACGGCGACGACGCCACGATCCTGATCAACCTGTCCGGTCGCGGCGACAAGGACATGGGCACGGCCATCGATTATTTCGGACTTGGAGAAGCAAAGTGAGTACGTCGGTAGCGTTCGAGAAGGCGAAGGCCGAGAACCGCGCCGCCCTGGTCGGCTACCTCCCGGCGGGCTTCCCGACCGTCGAGGGCTCGATCGACGCGCTGACCACGATGGTCGAGGCCGGCTGCGACATCATCGAGATCGGCCTGCCCTACTCCGACCCGGTCATGGACGGGCCCACCATCCAGGACGCCGTGCAGCAGGCGCTCGACGGCGGCGTACGCGTCGACGACGTGTTCCGCGTCGTCGAGGCCGTGGCCGCGACCGGGGTGCCAACCCTGGTGATGACCAGCTGGAACCCGATCGAGCGCCGCGGCGTGGACCGCTTCGCCCAGCAACTGCAGGACGCCGGCGGCGCGGGTCTGATCACGCCTGACATCACCCCCGACTTCGCGCCGGAGTGGATCGAGGCCGCCGACGCCCGCGACCTCGACAAGGTCTTCCTGGTCGCGCCGAGCAGCACCGACGAGCGGATCGCGATGACCACGGCCCAGTGCCGCGGCTTCGTCTACGCCACCGCTGTCATGGGTGTCACCGGCGCCCGCGCCAAGACCTCCGACCTGGCCGCTCCGCTGGTCGCCCGCACGAAGAAGACCACCGGCCTGCCCGTCGGCGTCGGTCTCGGAGTCAGCAACGGCGCCCAGGCGGCCGAGATGGCTGCGTACGCCGACGGGGTCATCGTCGGCTCCGCCTTCGTGCGTACGCTGCTGGACAACCGCTCCGACGAGCAGGCGGCGCTCAAGGCGCTGGCGAGCCTGACCGAGGACCTGGCCGCGGGAGTCCGCGCGCGTTGAGGTTCCTCGCTCTTCCTGTCCTGCTCCTTGTCATCGGAGTGCTCGGCGGCTGCGGCGCCGCTGGGACCGGCCAGAAGCCGGCCTCGGCGATGACCGGCCAGGAGCACACTCCCTACCAGCTCTCCGACACCGCGCTGACCGACACCGACGGCGAGCCGTTCTCGCTGGCCACCGATGCCGACAAGCCGCTGACGCTGGTCTTCTACGGCTACACCCAGTGCCCCGACGAGTGCCCGCTGGTGATGTCGAGCCTGACCGCGGCGCTGACCCGTCTCGACGACGCCGACCGCAAGAAGGTGGAGGTCGTCTTCGTCACCACTGACCCAGCGCGCGACACGACGAACGTGCTCGAGAAGTATCTGGACCGCTACGACGAGGACTTCATCGGCCTCACCGGCGACTTGAAGGACATCGTCACCCTGGCCGAGTCGATGCGGCTCTACATAGGGGAGGCAGACCGGCTACCCAGTGGGGGCTACGATCTCGGGGTCCACGACACCCACGTCTCCGCCGTCTCCCAAGGACAGGCCAGCGTGGTGTGGTCGATGAACACCTCTCCCAAGCAGTTCGCCGACGACATCCACCGCCTTCTCACTCAGAAGTAGCCAAGAAGGGCCCCGCATGATCCTCCCGATGTCCATCCCCAGCCCGGCCGAAGGCGTGCTCTGGCTCGGGCCGGTCCCGTTGCGCGGCTACGCCTTCGCGATCATCCTCGGCATCATCGTCGCCGTCTGGGTCTCCGAGCGGCGCTGGCAGGCGCGCGGCGGCCGCGCCGGCGACATCCAGGACATCGCGCTGTGGGCGGTGCCGTTCGGTCTGGTCGGCGGCCGGATCTACCACGTCATGACCGACTGGCAGCTCTACTTCGGTGACGGAGCCAACCCGATCGAGGCGCTCTACATCTGGCGCGGCGGGCTCGGCGTGTGGGGCGCGATCGCGCTCGGCGCCGTGGGCGCGATCATCGGCGCGAAGCAGAAGGGCATCAAGATCGTCCCGCTGCTGGACACGATCGCCCCGACCTGCCTGCTCGCGATGGGCATCGGCCGCTGGGGCAACTGGTTCAACCAGGAGCTCTTCGGCAGGCCCACCGACCTCCCCTGGGGCCTGGAGATCGACCCGTCGCGCTACCCCGACGGTCCCAGCCAGTTCCCGGTCGGCACCACGTTCCACCCGACGTTCCTCTATGAGTTCTGCTGGGACATCCTCGCCTTCTTCGTGATCGTCTACCTGCAGAAGAAGCTGCGCCTCGGCGGCGGCCGCGTGGTCGCTCTCTACGTGATGGCCTACTGCCTCGGCCGCGGCATGATCGAGACCCTGCGCATCGACAACGTGCAGCTGGTCAACGTGCTCGGCCTGCGCTGGAGCGAGTGGATGTCGATCATCCTGTTCGTGCTCGCGGCCGCGTGGTGGGCGTACGCCACCTTCACCGGCCGGGGTACCCTCGAGGAGGAGGTCTACAGCGATCCTGCCAAGGCCCCGGCGAACGACATCGAGAACGACACCGAGAACGAACCCGCCGACGACACTGACGGCAAGGCCGCCGACAACGGGACCGACGACGAGGAATCCTCGACAAAGGCCTGATCAGACGCAGATATTGGGCGCAACGTAGCGCCTGGCGGGAGGGTGTCCGCGGATCGACCCTCGTTCGCAACCTACGCGTGACACAGTGGTAACCTAGCCGCACTCGCGCGGGCCAACGCTGTCCCCTGCAGATTGCCAGTTTCATCCCCGCAAGGGCGCGCGCACTCGTCGCAGACATCCCCCGCTCCGGACTCGACTCGAAGCAGAGTCAGAAATCCGGGGCTATTGGGCTGCGTCGGTCGGTGCGTGCCTGAGCCCGGACAGACGGGAGATCCCGGTGCCGTACGAGCACTCGTATCCATCCCCCCAGGGCCTCTACGACCCTCGGTTCGAGAAGGACGCCTGCGGCGTCGCCATGGTTGCGACGCTGACCGGCGTGGCCAGCCACGACATCGTGAAGCAGGGCATCCGTGCCCTGGTGAATCTCGACCACCGCGGCGCCGCCGGCGCCGAGACCAACTCTGGCGACGGCGCCGGGATCCTGCTGCAGGTCCCCGACGCCTTCCTTCGTGAGGTCGTCGACTTCGACCTTCCGGCCGAGCGTGCCTACGCCGTCGGCACCGCCTTCATCCCCGGCGACGCCGACCAGGTCGAGCGCACCGTGAAGATGGTCGAGGAGATCGCGACCGAGGAGGGCCTCGAGGTCCTCGGGTGGCGTGACGTACCGGTCAATCCCGAATCCCTCGGTGCCACCGCCAAGGCGGTCATGCCGACCTTCCGTCAGCTCTTCATCGCCGGCGCCAAGCAGCGCGTCACGGGCCTGGCCCTGGAGCGGCTCTCCTTCTGCCTGCGCAAGCGCGCGGAGCGGGAGACCGACGTCTACTTCCCGTCGCTGTCGAGCCGCACCATCGTCTACAAGGGCATGCTCACCACGCCCCAGCTGGCCGAGGTGTTCCCAGACCTGGTCGACGAGCGGGTCGCCTCCGCGATCGCCGTCGTCCACAGTCGGTTCTCGACCAACACCTTCCCGAGCTGGCCGCTGAGCCACCCGTTCCGGTTCATCGCCCACAACGGCGAGATCAACACCGTCATGGGCAACCGCAACTGGATGAAGGCTCGCGAGTCGCTGCTCGCCTCCGAGCTGATCCCCGGCGACCTCGAGCGGCTCTTCCCGATCTGCACCGAGGGGGCGTCCGACTCGGCCTCCTTCGACGAGGTCCTCGAGCTCCTCCACCTGGCCGGCCGCAGCCTGCCGCACGCCATGCTGATGATGATCCCGGAGGCGTGGGAGAAGCACGAGGAGATGGACGCCGCCCGCAAGGCGTTCTACGAGTTCCACTCCTCGCTGATGGAGCCCTGGGACGGCCCCGCCTCGGTCGTGTTCACCGACGGCACCCAGATCGGCGCGGTCCTCGACCGCAACGGCCTGCGTCCCTCCCGCTACTGGGTCACCGAGGACGGCTTGGTCGTGCTCGGCTCCGAGGCCGGCGTGCTCGACGACATCGACCCCGCCACAGTGGTCCGCAAGGGCCGTGTCCAGCCGGGCAAGATGTTCCTCGTCGACACCGCGGAGCACCGCATCATCGAGGACGACGAGATCAAGTCCGAGCTCGCCGCCGAGCACCCCTACGACGAGTGGCTCCACGCCGGTCTCGTACGCCTCGAGGACATCCCCGAGCGCGAGCACATCGTCCACACCCACGCGAGCGTCACCCGCCGCCAGCAGGTCTTCGGCTACACAGAGGAGGAGCTTCGGATCCTGCTCGCGCCGATGGCCAACACCGGCGCCGAGCCGATCGGCTCGATGGGCACCGACAGCCCGATCGCGGCGCTGAGCGACAAGCCGCGGATGCTGTTCGACTACTTCGCCCAGCTCTTCGCGCAGGTCACCAACCCGCCGCTGGACGCGATCCGCGAGGAGCTCGTCACCAGCCTCAACGGCACCATCGGCGCCGAGTCCAACCTGCTCAACCCGGGTCCGGCCTCGTGTCGTCAGATCGTGCTGCCGTTCCCGGTCATCTCCAACGACGACCTGGCCAAGATCCGTCACATCAACCGTGACGG
>JALZDD010000885.1 GCA_030862715.1 Actinomycetota bacterium
TCTGCGGCATGATGCTCGAGCCCGTCGACCAGGAGTCGTGCAGCGTGACGAAGTCGAACTCCTTGGTCGCCCACAGGATGATCTCCTCGGCGATCCGGCTGATGTCGACGCCGATCTGGGCGCACACATAGGCGAACTCGGCGACGAAGTCGCGCGAAGCGGTCCCGTCGATCGAGTTGGCGCTCGAACCGGTGAAGCCGAGCTCGGAGGCGACCAGCTCCGGGTCGAGCCCGAGCGACTGCCCCGCGAGCGCCCCGGACCCGTACGGCGAGTCGCACACGACCCGCGCCTGCCAGTCGCTGAGCCGGTCGACGTCGCGCAGCAACGACCAGGCGTGGGCCATCAGGTGGTGGGAGAGCAGCACCGGTTGGGCGTGCTGGAGGTGCGTACGCCCGGGCATGATGCTGGGCCCACCCGGAAGGGCCATGTTCGCGTCGGCCTGCGTGGCGAGCGCGTCGATGAGATCGAGCACGAACCCACGCAGTACCCGCTCGTGGTCGAGCAGATAGCTCCGGAAGAGGGTCGCGATCTGGTCGTTGCGCGAGCGCCCGGCCCGCAGCTTGCCGCCGACGTCGGGACCGATCTCCTCGATGAGCAGCCGCTCCAGCGCACCGTGTACGTCCTCATCGGAGGCGGCCGGTAACAGCCGCCCGGCGGTGAACCGGTCGGCGAGGACGTCCAGCCCCCGGTGGATCTCGTTCTCCTCGTCACCGGTGAGCAGCCCGGCCGCCCCCAGCGCCTTGGCATGGGCGTGGGACCCGGCGATGTCGTAGAGCGCCAGCCGCCAGTCGAACTGCGTCGAGCGCGAGAGCGCCTCGAGCTCCGGCGAAGGACCACCGGCGAACCGGCCGCCCCAGAGCTTGCCCTCGTTGGTGGTGTTAGCAGGTGTGTTGGACATCAGTCGTTGCCCGCCTCCAGTGCGGCCTCGTCGAGGATGGTGTCGTCGAGGACGGTCTCCTCGATCGGAAGAGCGGCGGGGAGCGGCTTGCCGTCGGTGGCGGCGATGCGGTCGAAGCCGCCGGCGGGCAGCTCGCCGAAGAGGGTGCCGTTCTCGACGAGCACGGTGCCTTGGTCGAGGGGGTGGCCGGCGTAGATCTCCAGCTTGGAGCGGGAGTCGGCGATGTCGAGGTTGCGCATGGTGAGCTGGCCGATGCGGTCGACGGGGCCGAAGGCGGCGTTCTCGACGCGCTCCATGGAGAGCTTCTCGGGGTGGTAGGAGAAGTGCGACCCCTCCGTGTTGAGGATCGTGTAGTCCTCGCCGCGGCGCAGCCGCAGCGTGACGGTGCCCGAGACCAGCGAGGCGATCCAGCGCTGGATGGACTCACGCAGCATCAGCGCCTGCGGGTCGAGCCAGCGGCCCTCGTAGAGCAGCCGGCCGAGCTTGCGGCCCTGGTTGTAGTAGTTGGACATGGTGTCCTCGTTGTGCACCGCGTTGAGCAGCCGCTCGTAGGCCGCCCACAGCAGCGCCATACCGGGCGCCTCGTAGATGCCGCGGGACTTGGCCTCGATGATCCTGTTCTCGATCTGGTCGGACATGCCCAGGCCGTGGCGGCCGCCGATCGCGTTGGCCTCGTAGACCAGCTCGACCGGGTCGGCGTAGGACTTGCCGTTGATCGCCACCGGGCGGCCCTCGACGAAGGACACCGAGACGTCCTCGGTCTCGATCGAGACCGACGGGTCCCAGAACTTCACGCCCATGATCGGCTCGACCGTCTCCAGCGACACTTCGAGGTGCTCCAGCGTCTTCGCCTCGTGGGTGGCGCCCCATATGTTGGCGTCGGTGGAGTAGGCCTTCTCGGTCGAGTCGCGGTAGGGCAGGTTGTGGGCGACCAGCCACTCCGACATCTCGTGGCGTCCACCGAGCTCGTGGACGAAGTCCGCGTCGAGCCACGGTTTGTAGATGCGCAGCTCGGGGTTGGCCATCAGGCCGTAGCGGTAGAACCGCTCGATGTCGTTGCCCTTGAAGGTCGACCCGTCGCCCCAGATGTTGACGTCGTCGGCCTGCATGGCGCGCACCAGCATGGTGCCGGTCACCGCACGTCCCAAAGGCGTGGTGTTGAAGTAGGCACGGCCGCCGGAGCGGATGTGGAAGGCACCGCAGGCGAGTGCGGCCAGGCCCTCCTCGACGAGCTGCGGCTTGATGTCGATGGCGCGGGCGATCTCGGCGCCATAGGCCATCGCGCGGTCCGGGACGCCGGAGATGTCGGGCTCGTCGTACTGCCCGATGTCGGCGGTGTAGGTGCACGGCACCGCTCCCTTGGCGCGCATCCACGCGACGGCGACGGAGGTGTCGAGGCCACCGGAGAACGCGATGCCGACGCGCTCGCCGGCGGGGAGAGAGGTGAGGACCTTGCTCACGTGGTGGGTTCCTTCTGGTCGAGGGTGCTGGGTTCGGTGGTGCGGTGGTCGGCGAGGCCCAGGATGCGCCGGGCGAGGACGTCGCCACCCTCGGGGTCGCGGCCGATGACGAGCACGGTGTCGTCGCCTGCGATGGTGCCGAGG